>JBCCSO010000119.1:0-10610 GCA_039199965.1 Chloroflexota bacterium
GTTTTGAAGGGAATGGCCCCATTAAAAAAATGATCACAGAATCAACCAGCCACGGCTTGGTACGTGGATATATTGCCCATCCTGAAGCTGAGGGTGAACGGCCCATGGGTGATGAAGGGGTTTTGTATGTTGTCAAAGATGTTGGGCTAAAGGATCTAATTGAAGGCGTTGTAGAACGCAAAGGGTCAATCGAATCTGACATTCACCACTTTCTGGAAACCTCTGAGCAGACCCAGTCACTGGTGTCGTTGGCAACAGTTCAAGATGAAAAGGGGCAGGTTGAGATTTCAGGTGGCCTGATGATTCAATTGCTCCCTGATGGTGATCCCGCCATCATAGACCAAATGGCTGACAGGCTTCAAGAGCTGCCACCTCTGGGTGATATGCTCAAAGAAGGGGCAGAAAACAACCCAGATGTCATTCTGGAAACGATTGCTGATACGCTGTTTGTGGACACAGACTCTAAAACGCTTGAAAAACGCTGGCTCTTCTTCCACTGTGGATGCAGCCGTGAGCGGAGCAAATCTGCGCTCATTAGTTTAGGGGTACCTGAACTAAAAAAGCTGCGTAGCTCACATGAAGATGTTGTTATTGACTGTCACTTCTGCAACGAGCAGTTTGTCTTCACACGTGATGACATTAAAGGGCTGATAGATCAGCTTCAAACCGCAAATTAGTTACTCATGTTACGCGATTTCCCGACAAAGACTTCGTAAGTTTTATTGGTTTACGATCGTTTTGCTCGAGAAAACGAAACTTACGAAGTCTCACTGCGCGTAACATCAGTTAGTTATTGATTTGGCCAGAGGAGATTATCCTCCTCTGGCTGAACGCTAGGGACCGCATGGAATACCCAGAAATTAGAACCAAACGATTGCACTTACGCGAACTGACGCTTGACGATTCGGCCGCCCTGTTTGTTCATTTTTCTGACCCAGATGTGACGCGTTTCATGGACATTGATGAGCTGGCGGTTGAGCAAGAAGCTATAAATATTATCAATTGGCATGCTAAAGACAGCGGCTGTCGCTGGGGTATGTTTATAGAGGGCAAATTAATTGGCACCTGCGGTTACCATCGTTTACAAAATAATCAGGCTGAAATGGGGTATGACCTAGCTAAAGCCTATTGGGGGCAGGGGTACATGAAAGAATCCCTTGAAGCGATCATTGATTTTGGTTTCAACACGATGCAGCTTGGCATGATCGAGGCGGAAGTTGAATCAGATAATGCGCGTTCTATTGGTCTACTAAAAAGGCTGGGCTTTGTCTACGATCTTTCCCGCGCGGATGAAGAATTTGATTGGTATGTTTTAAGTAGATGATGGAAAGTTTTTGACTTTAGACCTGACAGGTTTCATTAGATTTCCTGCTGGAAGTGACTCAAACAAAACCTGTCAGGTCTCTCAAGAAAATAGTGTGATCTGCTTATTTTCTTCGGAATAGGTTTTGTCTGAATCTGATCAAGCTGAAAAAGTGCCGCATATCGGTACGCTAAATGAAAAGCCGCTGCATGCTGCTTTGAAACAGTGGGTATCCGAACCGGGGGATGCTTTTGAGGTTCCACTTGATGGCTATTTTATTGACGTAGTAAGGGATGATCTGCTAATTGAGATCCAAACGGCCAGTTTCTCATCGCTGAAGAGAAAGCTGCGCAAGTTGACCAAGTACCACAAGGTTCGACTGGTACACCCTATTGCGGCCGAAAAGTGGCTAATTCAGCTCCCAAAGGATGGGATTGGCAAGCCTAAGCGGCGCAAATCACCCAAGCGGGGGAGTGTCTACCATCTCTTTGTTGAACTTGTGGCTTTTCCAGACTTGATCTGCCATCCAAACTTTGAGCTTGAAATTGCACTCACACAAGAGGATGAAGTGCGCAAGTTTGAGGGCCACAGGGCCAGACGGCGACGGAAGGGGTGGGTGATTGAGGAGCGCAGGCTGCTAAATGTGGTCGAGAGCCGTCTTTTTAAAGAACCGGCTGACTTTGCGAATTTGCTTCCCCAAGATTTGCCTGAACAGTTCACGACTAAAGACATTGCGGCCGGGTTGGCTCAGCCCAAGTGGCTTGTGCAAAAAATGGCTTACTGCTTGCGTAAAATGGATGCGATTCAGCTTGTTGGGAAGCGAGGCAAGTTTTCACTTTATCAAATGAGTAGCAAGCAATAAAAAAGGCCAGAGAGTACTCTCTAGCCTTGTAAATATTTGGTGGTTGTGGAAATTAGATCCAGCCCTGCCCTTTCAAGAAATCTGTTAGGTAAGGAATTTCTGCATACTGGCCTTGGAAGGTTACGGCTATGGCTAAGTAGATTGCGTAAACTGCCAAAATTATTGAAAGTATACCTGTGATGCATTGAACAAAGGGAATGATCACAAATAAAATCTGTATGGCTGCAATGGCAACACCGTGAACGGCAGCATATTTTATGAATGGCCTTTCGCTTTTCTCTGGTATGAACAGCATAATTAGTCCAACAATGCCTAGCGCCATGCTGAGAGCTGCCCATAGTTTGTCGTCATCGGTGATTATGTCATCACCCATGGAACCTTCTAACTTGTTAATTTCGTCACTCATTTTATTGTCTCCAACATCGAATAATTGCAGGCAAATAGTTCATAGATCATATTGTAAGTTCACAGCAGATTATGTCAAACTTGTGAACTCTGTTTTATTTCCGTCACACTATCAAACATTACGCAGAATTTGTTTCAGTGTTGCAGCTGGAAATTCGGTAAGTAAGAGTGATGGTGTTTTCATGCATGGTGCTTGTAAAATTTAGTCTCAGGACAATTTATGACCCAAAATAATAAAAAATACCCTGAGACAATGGTCATAGTGCCCACTTATAATGAGGCAGACAATATCAATGATCTATTTCAGCAAATTATCGATTTGCCTGTCTCTATTGGCATTATTAATGTAGATGATAATTCGCCTGATGGCACCGGGGAGATGGCTGACGAGTGGGCTAAAAAATATCCCAATCGTATTGTGCCTATCCACCGTGCTGGCAAGTTGGGTCTAGGCACCGCCTATATCGCAGGGTTTAAAAAAGCACTGTCATTGACCGGTGTTAAACGTATCATGACCATGGACGCTGACTTTTCTCATAACCCACGTTACATTCCGGCTATGATTGAAATGGGCAAAGCTAAACATATGTCGATTGGCTCTAGGTATGTGCCCGGTGGCGGTCAAAAAAATTGTACGTGGGATCGTATTGTCCTGAGTCGTGGGGCAAATGGGTTAGCCAAAACCCTGCTGGGGCTTCAAGCGATGGATACAACGGCCGGTTTCCGCTTGTACCGTCGTCAGGTTCTTGAAACCATTCCACTTGATGAAATCGTGTCTAGCGGCTACTCGTTTTTAGTTGAAATGCTGTTCTTGGTGCAAAGATACGGATTTCAAGTGGGGGAAGTACCCATTATTTTCGAAGACCGTCGGGCAGGGACTACTAAAATCTCACGTAACGAAATTTTTAAAGGGATGGCAACCATTGGCCGCCTGTTTTTGCGCCGCTTGAGCGGTAATCAGCCATCCCAAGCCGCTATCTCAGTCTCAAACGATCAATAACCCTTTCCTTGTGCCCATGATAGAAGTCAACTGCAATTATTGTAAAAGTAATAACTACACGGTTAAGTACCCATCAACCATGAATGGGCAAGCTGCGCAAATGGATGCATTCCGCTGCACAACGCCAGACTATGGCATTCACGGCCGCATCGTGCAGTGCAACAAGTGTGGTCACATTTATACCAATCCTGTGCAAGATGGGGATGAACTGCTGGCCCTCTACACGGCTGTAGAAGACGAAACTTACGTGGAGGAGCGGATCGGCCGCCGTTTGACATTTAACAAGCATCTAGATGCGTTTGAAAAAGTCACTGGACCGGGAAACGGTCGTAAGCTTCTAGACGTTGGAGCATATATTGGTGTGTTTGTTGAAGTGGCTCGCGAGCGCGGTTGGAATGCTATTGGTCTTGAACCATCTGATTGGGGAGCCAAGTATGCGCAGAAAAGTGGAATCCCTGTTATTAAAGGGACAATGGATCACCCGCAAGTGGTAACGCAGCAATTTGATGCCATAACCATGTGGGATGTAATCGAGCATCTGAGCGATCCGCTAGGGGAACTCAAAAAAGCTTATCGCCTTCTGCGGCCGGGGGGTATGATTGCCGTTCATACGATGGATGTAGATAGTATTGCAGCAAAGCTTTTAGGCAGCCGCTGGCCTTGGTACATGGCTATGCACATCCAATTTTTTAGCCAAAGCAGCCTGATCAAGTTTCTGGAAAAGGCAGGATTCGAAGTTGTTTGGACCGGCGTGCAGGGGAGATTTTTACGTGCGCACTATTTGGCTAGTCGACTCGGCGGGTTAAATCCAGCCATCGGCCGTGCGGCTGATGGCATTATAAACGCACTTAATCTGGGAGATCGGGCGATCCCCATTAACTTTGGGGACCTATTCACAGTCTATGCCCGCAAAGTAGAGTAGGCTTACCCTACTAGGTGGGAAACTTTTAAATTTTGTTCTGCTATTGTTTCGGCCGCTTTCTGCTTCTGATCGATTTCTTCTTTGGCCGATGGAATCCTCGTTGAACTAAAACCTGCTAGCCAAATCTTCCGCTCAACATCATTCTCAGGGTATGGCAGTGACTGCAAATACTTAACCGTTTCATTCTCTGTCCACAGAGATTTCTGCTCGGTCGTTCCCTCCTCGATCCAGCTTTCAATCATCCCTCTATTGTGAATTTTTTGTAGACGGCTTAGGTAGGTATTCATCGCGTCGTTAAACAGGTAGTAGGTTTCGTCGTGATAGTTTGATACTTCGTGCTGCCACATGGTATTCACCTCATTTACTTATAGCTTTCCGAGTCCTTAGGTCAGGAACTCTATAGTGTAATGGTAGCAGAGAGAAGATCAGTTGAAAGTGATTTTTATCTCTTTACATAAGGGATTGGTACTATGCTGCTGGTAGTCAAATAGTAATCCGACAAGTTTGACAAAAGTTGAACACAATATAAACAATTCGTGCACACGAGCTAACCAAGCCCAACTGAATCTCTGGGATATTGGTCCTAAAAAAAGGCCAATACCACCTAAACCGAAATAGGGCAGTAGACTCAATTTATTGCTAAATTCGCAGATTTATGGCGTTGTCGCTTGAATGTGATCACAAACCTTAGCCATTTACCGGTAATTCAGCCGACTTATTTTGGAAAACTGGCTGAGAAAGCTGTGGTGAAAATGTCATTGATGTAAAGCTTAGAAGTAAGTCTAGTAAGGTAGTTATTTTGTACCTACTCTAAATTACTCGACCAACCATACTGTAAAATTTTATTTTTCCTCTGGCGACTATCATGCAAATTACCCCTAGAAAACTGTTCGCAATCATTTTCATTTTGGCCATGTTCGGCTTTTCTGTGCGTGTGGCCCGCGATCCGGATCTATTTTGGCATCTCAAAACAGGTGAGTATATTCTTGAGAATGGCATACCTCGACAGGACCCTTCATTTTCCTTTACTGTTACCGACCACGAATGGATCACTCATGAGTGGTTGACTCAGATTTTTATGATTTGGGTGCACGACAATTTGGGCGGTTTGTACGGCTTGAGTATAGTGTTTGCTTTTCTTATTGCTCTGGCCTTTGGGCTGCTTTTGTGGGCGAGTGATGGCTGGTCTTACATCGCTGGTTTTTCTGCTTTTTGGGGGATAGCGGCGTCGCTACCGTTTCTGAACGCCCGGCCGCAGATGTTTAACATTTTGTTTGGGGCGTGGATAGTGTTTGTTGTCGAGCAGATTAAACGCGGCCGGATGAACCTGCGCTGGGTCTGGTCTTTCCCCGTTCTGTTTTTGTTTTGGGTAAACATGCACGGTGGCTTTTTGCTGGGCTTTGCCATTTTGGGCGTCTACGTTGTTGGAGAAGGGCTGCAATACCTTGTGCAGGGTGAGCGAGGAAATGGTCTCAACTGGTCTCAATTGGTTTCGCTTACGTCTGCCAGTGTTGTCAGCTTTTTTATTACTCTCGCAAACCCCAACACCTACAAGATGTGGCTTTACGCCTTTGAAACACTCACCAGCGATGCGATGCGCGACACCATCACAGAATGGCAGTCGCCTAATTTCCACATCTGGATTTTCTGGGTGTTTGGTTTTATGGTGATGGCTACTTTCTTCCTGATGATTTTTAGCAAGCGGCCAGTTTTGTGGACCGATGCTTTGTTTGTGGCGGGAACAACGTTTGCTGGGCTACAGTCTGTGCGCAATATTCCACTGTTTGCCCTTGTGGCCGTGCCCATCATGAGCCGACACTTACTAGGTTTATTTGTAGATACCCCATGGTACGCTCTGCTGAGTGGTGAAGCTCCCGATCCACCAGTGCGTACTAACCTAAACATTTTGAACTGGGTGATGGTTGTTCTGGCCCTAGTAGGCTCAATCGTTTTCGCGGCCGAGCAGCTTTCGGATACGGAAGAGGTAATCACCGCAGAATTTCCGGTTGAAGCGATTGATTGGCTGGATGCTGAAGGGCTGTCTCAGGCCCGTATTTTTAATGATTATGAGTGGGGTGGTTACATGATCTGGCGTGAAGTGCCGACGTTTATTGACGGCCGGGCTGATGTGTTTGGGGATGAGTTTATCTACTTTTATATGCAGACTTACACAAGACAGACAGACTGGCGTGAGCCACTAGAAGAACACGACGTTGAGTATATTCTGACAAAAACAGGTGGAGGCTTGCGTGTCCTGATCGAAGAAGCACCAGAGTGGGAAATGGTTTATAAAGATGATGTCTCGATCATTTACGGCCGCGTCAATTAATCATCTGCTGAGATCGGCCGTGGTAAAAATTGAATCCGATTGCCCGCCATTTTAACCAAACTACTGTTTGAACACACAACCAGTGTCCGACTGGTTACAACCTCAACATTGTTACGATCAACATAGCTGTAATTAAGCGTGGTTGCATTCATAATTTCAAACCCCAAATAGCGAATTGTCAGCGGATGACGATGCAACAGGTCATAATCGCTCCAAGCCGGGTCTTGCCGAGCAAGGTTTGGGTCAAACCCTGACTCATTTATAAAGCGCTGACGGATATTGTCGTAAAGCTCTTCGGTTTGCCAGCGGGCAACTGTTCTCAGGGCTGCACTGCTAGGATTAAGACCAGCATGATGAGTGCAGCGTGCGTAGCTAGGCTTATCCGTGTTCCATTTCAGGCTAATCAAGTCTGATGATCTAAACGAATTTGGCACCGGGGGAATCATTGACAAAAACCCTATGAGCAGCGTAGACACGGACACAATTAAAATGGCTAAATATAATTTTTTGTGAAACATGTGATTCCTCTCACTATTGTGCCAGACGCACATACAGAAGGAGATTTTACTAGTCAAGATATGATGAACATTTTTCTTTGGCGTTTGGTCAAGGTGTGAAAAAATGGAAAACCTAGTAAACTGGTTTTCAGTACCGTACTAAGAAGGCATTGTTGCTAGGAATATTATGTAGAGAATTAACGTATTATCTGCTAGAATTCTTCACTATTGAACTGAAGTCGATTCATGCGGTTGGCTTTAAAAGTTTCGGAATTTACACAATACACGCGACCAATTCTTTCCATCATCAAAGTGCAAGAACTAATAAGACAAATATGTTGGCTATGACTTTGACTGTTCAAATCGTCACGATGATAAAATTGGTACTTACAGAAAGGTTAATATAAGTAGATCTGAATGATAAATCTTCAAACCGCTTGGGAAGCAATTGAAAAGGGAGATAGTGTAGAAGCCCAAAGCATCGTAGCTCAAATACTGAGAGATGATCCAAACAATGCTGAAGCTTGGATGATCTTGAGTGAGGCGGTCTCCGGCGACCGTAAAGAGCTATTTCTGCGTAAAGCACTTCAGCTTGATCCAGATTTAGATGTAGCGCGTCAACGTTTGGCTCAACTGGAATCAGAAGAGATAGCAGAGGCCGAATCTAACGGACAGGTTTTGTCTGTACCAGTCGGTGTATCGTTAGATGCCCCTACGGTTCCAATCGAAGAGCGGCTTAATGAAGAAAGATCTGCACCGCAACTAACCCCAAACTCTCAAGGTGCGAGCACAAGTAAAGCGGGAAATAAATCGCAACCGAAACGTAGTAACACTGCTTTACTAATTATTTTATTTTTACTGATTGTTTTAGCTATTTACTTTTTTGTAGATAGCCTGCCTTTTTAAGGAAACGCAGTCGTTGAAAAACCTCAGGTTGGATACCCAGCAAAACCTGCTACCCAGACTAGTGGTTTGTCAATCATGGTGTGATGGAAATATCGGCAAGACAAACCACTGTAGGCTACGTCAAGAGTTTCCATCTATCCATCCTTGACGTAGCACTAGGTTAATAAACATTATTTTTAGAGTGTTGCAAGCCCCTTGCTTGCTCCTTTTTTCAGATATATAGTTTAACTATGTCCAGCTTTGGCAAAATCAGGAGTGCTTACCTAACAGATCGCGGCCGCGTACGAGATCACAATGAAGACTTTGTGATTGGGCATGAGCCTGAAACGCAAGAACAAGCATCCCAAGACGGATGGCTATACATCGTTGCTGATGGTGTAGGCGGAGCCGATGCGGGTGAGGTTGCCAGCCAGTTTGCTTCTAAGAAAACAATTGACCACTTTTTATTAACGGCCGATGAAAACGATGTAGGCAACCGTCTGAAGAGAGCGATTGAGCAAGCCCACTATGACTTGTGCACGCTCATTGACGAACGGCAGGATGACCGGCGAATGGGAACCACCATTGTGGCAACAGCAATCAAGGGGAATGATGTTTCTATAGCTAATGTTGGGGACAGCCGAGGCTACCTGATTGCAAACGGACACATTACCCAAATCACAAAAGATCACAGCTTGATTGCAAAACTTTTAGAGGAAGGTATCGTCACGGCCGAGGAAGCTGATGCGCTCAACATTGGCAATATTATTCTACAGAGCATTGGTTCAGAGCAAGCTCCAGTTGTGGATATCTTTAAACTATCTTTGAATGAGAATGATAGCCTGTTGCTCTGCTCAGACGGCCTGACCAATCACGTTAGCGATGACGAAATTGCTGAGATTGTCACTAAGGAAACACCAGATGAAGCAACCCAAATGCTGATTGATCTGGCAAACTCGCGGGGAGGGCATGACAACATCACGGTACTTGTACTAACTTATGGCGCGCCTGCCCCATCTCTAAATGGTTCAAGTGACTAAAGAGACAATCAGCAGAAGTAATAGTCTTTAGCTAATTGTCTCCTCATTCACAAATAAAGAGAAAATTGCTACAAGTCAACCTATGGACTGGGCAGCTTTTTCTTTCAGATCCTTATAGCTAAATCGAACGCCCTTTCACGCAAACAAAAAATTTGAGAAGATTGATATCAATCCTATGGTTCAGAGGAGCTTTCAACTTTGAACACAACTTTAACGGAGATTAAATGAGTTCTAAATTACGCCTTGTTCCTCTCGGTGGTTTGGGGGAAATTGGAAAGAACATGACTTGCATTGAATATGAGGATGAAATTATCCTGATTGACTGTGGCATCATGTTCCCTGAAAACGATATGCTAGGGGTAGACTACATTATTCCTGATTACAATTACCTGATGGATAAATTGGACCGCATCAAGGCGGTTTTGTTTACTCACGGCCATGAAGATCATACAGGAGCTGTTACACATTTAATGCAAGATGTGTCGGCCCCTATTTATGCTACACCACTAACGGCCGGACTTGTGCGGGTAAAGTTGAAAAATGCCCATCTGCTGGCCCAAACTAAAATTCATGAGATTCAAGCGGGTGATACTTTGCAAATCGGCCAGTTCAAAATTGAGCCGTTCCATATGGCGCACAGTATACCGGACTGTGTTGGATTTGGTATCACGACTCCTGCCGGACTAATTGTCCATTCGGGAGACTACAAATTCGATCATACCCCGGTAGATGGTTGGCCACCTGATTTTGCTAAGCTGGCTGAGTTTTCTCAGCGGGGGGTTCTGTGTTTGCTCGCTGATAGCACAAATGCAACAAGACGCGGTTGGACCCAGTCTGAAACGGTCATCACAGAGGCAATGGACGAGGTATTTGAGGATGCCCCCGGCCGTATTATTGTGGCCACTTTTGCATCACTGATTTCCCGCATTCAACAAGTGGGTGATGCCGCCATCAAACACGGCCGGAAAATGGCCGTCGTCGGCCGCTCAATGAAAGATAATGTGCGGATGGCCCTCGATATGGGGTATTTGGACCTGCCAGAAGATTTGATTGTTGATCTAGACACCGCGCGCAAACTGCCTAACTCTAAAATTGTATACATGGTAACTGGGTCTCAGGGGGAGCCCACCTCGGTAGTTGGTCGGCTAGCATGGAATCGCAGCCGCAGCCTGACTCTTGAGACTGGCGATACTGTCGTTCTATCTGCGCATACCATTCCGGGTAACGAGGAAACTGTCACCCGTATCATCAATCGGTTGTTCCACTTGGGAGCAAATGTCGTCTATGAAGACCTAACCGATGTTCATGTTTCTGGACACGCTAGTCGCGAAGAGATGAAGCTGCTCATTAATCTTGTCAGGCCGAAA
>JBCCSO010000120.1:0-10585 GCA_039199965.1 Chloroflexota bacterium
ACCGTTTTGGCTAAGCGCACCGCCTGTTTCCCCAGTTCTGCGCCATCCTTGTATTGACCCAGCCGGACAATGAAGCGCGTTTTGTGCATGGTGGCGTGGGCAACCAGTCTGTCACTGTTCGGTATTCGTTGGGTCGGTAATTTGGCCGCAAGGCTGAACATTTCGGCTGCTTCTTGAAAACGGCCGCGAATGTTGTAATACTCAGACAGCGGTTCGGCCGCGTTAAGCAGCGCATCTGCGTTGGCCCCAGCCTCGCTCAGGCCGGAGCGCCACGCCTGCCGGATATTCTCAAGCTCAAGCTCAATCCGCTCAATTGCATCCCACGGCTTAGCCCCCATCAGGTCTGCCTTCTGCTCTGCCATGAACTTTAGGAACCAATCTGCATGGGCCTGCAGCGTGATTTTTGCTTGATCTTCATCTAGCTGTTCGGCCGCATACGCCTTGACCATTCCTAGCATCTCAAAGCGCTCAACTGTGTTGAGACGCTCCGCCGCGTACTCACGGACCAGCGGCCGCATTTCGTATCGTCCGGACGCCAGTCGATGGATGAGCGAACGATCATGGAGTAGGGCCAACATCTTTCGGTTGGTGTTGACGACCGCTTGGGCCGCTTTGGCCACAAACCCGCCTCGAAAAACGGAGAGTTGAGCTAGCACTTGTTGGGCATCGGCCGGGAGCAGCTGCCACGTTTGGTCAAAAACCGCTCGCATTGAGCGGTGGCGGGCCGGGATGTCTAAGTGGCGCGCTTCTAGGAAATCGACCGATTCTTGAACCGCCTCTAAAATTTCTTTGGCCGACATTTGGCGCATCCACACGGCTGCCAATTCAATGGCGAGCGCATTGCCTCCCACCATCTCACACACTTTTGTGATCGCTTCAAGGGTGCTTTCATCTTGTGTAAAGGCGGCCCCTACCCGCTCTGCCCGATCAATAAACAGACGAACGGCCGGTGCCATTTCCTCATCCGCCTGAGCAATGTCCAATCCCCTTAACGGCAAAAGCACCTCTTGGCTTAGATTAAGCATCTCTCTAGAGGTGGTGATGATGACCACTCCATCGGCCGTGTTGAGCATGTCTTGGACCAGCGGGGCGGCTGGTAAAACGTGCTCAAAGTTGTCCAGAATCAGAAGCAATTCTTTGCGCTCAAGCCATCCCATAAGCTGTTCGCGATCTGACCGATTCCCTGCTAGCGGCACTTCAAGCGTGTCGATCATCAGCCGCACAATTTCATCTTCAAGCTGCGCACCCTTCCCCTCTCTATTCTCTACTCTCTTCTCTCCACTTTCTCCTTCAATATGATCGAGCGGGACAAACCAAACGCCATCTTTGAAGTCACGCAATACCCGTAACCCCACATACTGGCTCAGGCGGCTTTTACCCACGCCACCTTCGCCCAAAATGGTCGTTAATCGGCCGTCAGGGTCCCCTAAGCGATTGAGCAAAAATTCGATTTCAAACTCACGGCTAAAAAAGTGGCTCCCGGCCGCGCTCAAGTTGTGCGGATTTTCTGGGGTATCGTCTTCGTCGGCGTCATTGGCTTTGGCCTGCTCATACAGTTCAAGCGTTTTGTCATCTGGCTCAACACCCAGCTCGTCCCACAAAACCTGCTTGCATTTTTCATAGCTGGCGATGGCGGCCGTACGCTGGCCTAATCCCAACTGGGCCTGCATTAGCTGTTGGAAGCCTTCTTCACGCCACGCTTCTAGGTTGATCTGCCTTTGTGCGTAGTCTGCGGCTGTGTGCCAATCCTGAATGCGCAGGGCATGGTCGGTCAGCGTGTGCAGCGCCCACAGCGCATCGTTGTGATAGCGTTCTCGCTGGACCAACATCCAATCCTCAAACGGATAGCTGGCGTGCGTAAACCCTTGCAAAAAGTCAGCCCGGTATAGGTCGATGGCTCGTTTTAGGCGAGCCAACACGCGTCGGTCAGGCGGCCGGCCGGGCTGACTGCTGCGCCGGGCATGGGCGATGGCTTGCTCAAACTGCTCGGTGTCTAGGTTGTAACTGGCGGTTGGATCAACTCCCACAGACTGCCGGTCTACGTACAGCAGCGGCTGTTTGTCGTCTTCATCTAGCCCCTTCTTCAAACGGGTAAGCGATACCCGAACGTTGCGCATGGCTGCCTCTTCGTCTAAATCTTCCCACAATAGCGATGCTAAAAAACGTCTCGCCTGTGGTGATTTGCTTTCGCACAACACATAAGTGAATAATGCGCGTACAGAATCCCCCCGAAAGTCAGTAAGCGGAACCCCATCCTTTAGCACCTGCCAAGGACCCAGCAAATTGATTTGGTAACTGCCCTTTTTATCCCCAGACATAATTCACGCGGAAGGCCCCTAACGACACGAATTTTACACAGGCCGAAAGATTACCTCAGCCGCCCTGATTCAGCAAAACAGGACCATTTTGTGACAGAAAAATAGATCAGCTTGTGCCAAACTTACAAGCATCTGTGTCTATGCGCTTGTGCATGTCCGCCCCTATACACTCAAGCAGAGAAGTATGTATTTAATGGAAACTTTAATTGATGTTGTGATCCCTACCCGCAATCGGGGGGATTTAATTGTTGAAACCCTTGAGAGCCTGCTTGAAAACAAGTATACAGGAATGGCTATTTGGGTCATTGATCAGTCTGAAGGGGATGGGACCCGCAAGGCGATTAAAAGCTTTTTACAAGATCGTCGGGTGCATTACATCAAGTCGGATGAAAAAGGATCAAATATTGCGCGGAACTTGGGAATATTTGTAGGACAAGCACCCATCGTGGCGTTTACAGATGATGACTGCGTAGTGGACTCTCACTGGATACTTGAAACTCTTAGAACATTTGAAGATGAAAAAGTTGATGCTGTCTTCGGCCGGGTGATTGATCGCTCTATTGGGCTACCTGGGGAAACTGTTACCGACGGTATCAAAATCGCCGTTAAGGACGATCCCGAGCGGAAAGTCTACTTTGGCAATCGGTTCCAGCTAGATTTTGGGCACGGGGCCTGCATGGCGTTCCGGCGTGAAATTTTGGAACATATTGATGGCTTTGATCCACTTTTGGGGAACGGCGGACCGCTAAAATCATGGCCTGAAAAAGATATTGGGTACCGTATTTTGCAAAACAAAGGGACAATTGTGTATGAGCCGCACGTAGTGGTGCACCACAAGCAGTGGCGGTCGTGGGAAGGGGTTAAAGCCACCCAGCGGAACTATGGGTTTGGGGCAGGAGCTATCGCTGCCAGATATTTGAAAAACGGAGATTTGGGCGGTCTCTATCTGATGATCGAGTGGTTGCTTGATCAGGGGGCGCGTCAGGTGCTGTCTGGCATTTTTAAATGGCGCAGCTGGCAGAAAATATCAGCCGGATTGATTCAAGTTATCTACCCATTTCCCGGCTTCGTCATGGGGTTGCGCTACCCGTCACGTCAGTCTTCTTTCTCAGACGAGGGATACTATTTCCCAAGCATGGCAAGGCTTACCCCAGAACTAGAAAAATAGAAAAGCAGGTGGCTTTTTCAGCCTATTTGCCCCTCCTGTTAAGAAAAAGACACTTTGTCTAAATCAATTCTGAATCTCATCATTTTATAACAAAGTCACTATTTTGATTTTAAAGGGTGATGTGCGATGAATAGAATTTCTCAGAAAGTAGGCTTTATATTTATTCTTTTTGCTGGATTAGGCAGTTTCGTGGTGCTGCTATTTTCTTCTAACCAAGCGGCGGGCCAAACAACCGAGCGAGTACCTAATTTACCAGATAGCCACTACAACTATGCCGCACCAGATTTGCCCAACTACTTTAATCGCGGCCGGATCGCCAACACAGACAATACCCCTAACAACAATCAAGTGACAGATGCCGGTGCGACTCTAGGCCGGGTTCTATTTTATGATGTCAAGCTGTCTGCCAATGACACAACATCTTGCGCGTCTTGTCATCAGGCAGCTAGCGGATTTTCCGATCCGCTAGCTTTGAGCGTTGGGTTTGAAGGGGGACAAACGCCGCGTAATTCGATGGGGTTGGCCAACGCCCGCTATTACGACAGTGGTGCATTCTTTTGGGATGAACGGGCGGACACGCTCGAAGATCAGGTTTTGCTTCCTATCCAAGACCAAGTCGAAATGGGGATGGCTCTCGATGATCTGGTTGTGAAGCTTGAAGCCACCGATTACTATGCCCCCTTGTTTGAAGACGCATTTGGAGATGAGACGATTACGGCCGATCGTATTTCGTTGGCGCTGGCTCAGTTTGTGCGGTCAATGGTTTCTTATCAATCAAAATATGACGACGGGGTGCAAACTGACTTTGCCAATTTTACGGATCAAGAGGAGCTGGGGCGCAATCTGTTTGAAGGGCGCGGCCGCTGTGATGTTTGCCACGTGACCGATATTCAGATTGCTGATCGGCCGCGTAATAACGGTGTTGACAATGGAGTTGGTGACGATGATGGAGTAGGAGCAGTGACCGGTAATGACAATGACGCTGGAGAATTTAAAACCCCATCGCTTAGAAACATTGCGCTGACTGCACCCTACATGCATGACGGCCGGTTTAGTACTTTGGAAGAAGTAATTCAGTTTTATAGCAACGGCATTCAAGACCACCCAAATCTCGATCCTGTACTGCAGGCTGGCAATGGCAATCCGCGCAGATTTAATTTTGATGCGGAAGAGCAGGCGGCTTTGGTTGCATTCTTGAACACCTTAACCGATGAAAATTTTATCAATGACCCAAAATTTTCTGATCCGTTCGTAGAGATCGAAACAACGCCAACACCCACAGCGACACCCGCTGCGACCGCTACGCCAGATCCGTCGCTGACAGAGAAAATATACTTACCTATGATTACTGAGTAAAGTGTAAAGGATTGTCTTCAAGATAAAGACTTCAGAAGTTTGCTCGCCAATCCGCGTTCCATTTGGGTAAGTAAAACTTTCGAAGTCTGATAGAACAATCAAAGTAAAAGCCGAATTGCATGCGGCTGGGGACCGATGCTGAGTTGTGCCCCGCTAAGTTGCTGCCCCAATTTAGCGGTCATGAAGCCCTCAAGGTGAACTCCACACACCTTGAGGGCTTTTTATATGCAACTGGCCATCTATTTATCAACCACATGGTTGATACGAAAATCAGTCAAACCATCTTAAATAGAACAAACCCCTGATGGATGTCACAAAAGCATTAAATTTCTAAACTGATGGCATGATTTTAGATTCTTGGTTTGCCAAAAAGGATTACAAATTTTTGGGATGGAAAATTTCAGGCAAAATCGGGAATTCAACTAGGAGACAATGATGAAAACCACAAGACGAACTTTATTGGGCTTGTTCTTAGCCCTCTTGGTCATCGGTTTTGGAACACAAACAACGGAAGCTGCTCAATTTGAGGGCGGCGAAACCTTTACGCTTGAAGCGGGCGAAACGATTAATGATGACCTGTATGTAACGGCCGGTGCCGTACGCATTGATGGCGATGTCAACGGCGATTTGCTCGTTGGCGGTGGCGAAGTGACCGTCAACGGCGATATCAACGGCAACGTTTTTATTGGTGCTGGTGACATCACCATTAACTCAAATGTGAGCGGTGATATTTTTGCAGCGGGTGGCACCCTTAATTTAAGCGGCTCTGCTGACGATGTACGGGTGGCTTTTGCTCAGGTGTATTCAGAAAGCGCAATCAACGGGGACTTTATGGTGGCATCTGGTGAAACTGAAATGGCTGGCACCGTAGGTGGCGATATGTTTGCGGCCGCAGAAACGCTTGAGTTTAGTGAATCAGCAAAAGTGGGTGGCAAACTGTCATACACGACCCCTGAACCGATCGCAGATGCTCAGCGGGTTGCGGCATCATCAGAGCACTTTCAAGAGCAAACAATTGAGACACCGTCTGCAGGCAGCTTGTTCTCAGGCTGGTTTACCAGCACAATTCTTGCCATTGTCGGTTATGTTGCCATCACGTGGGTGATCTTGCGCTATCGGCCGGACTGGCTGCCTAGACCAGCCACCGTACTCAACAATAAGATGGGTGACTCTGTGATCTGGGGTATTGTGATGGTATTCCTTATTCCAGTAGCCAGCGTGATTCTTTCAATCTTAATGGGCCTTTTCTTTGGATTTGGCACAGCTTTCGCAACTGGCTTTGGATTGATGTCGATATTTGGACTCGTTTCCTTTATCACACCGATTGTGATCGGCTATTGGGTAGGTGGTAAACTGACCGATAGCGGCACGACCGGCATCTTGATTACTGTAGCGGCCGTGACATTATTGTTTTCAGTGCCGTTCATTGGTGGACTGTTTGGGCTCATTAGTTTGATCTTGGTGCTGGGTACAATCACCGTCATCGGCCGGAACAACCAAGAGCCACCGGCTGAAAAAGTAGCGGCCGTGTAGGTTCACAATCGTATGTAGGTTAATCTCATTAGACCCGGTTAGTTTAAAAACTTGCCGGGTTGTTCATTTTTCAGGTAACGTAGCAGGACCATGACTGAATTTCTTAGCCCTCCTCCAGATTCACAGCCCTCAGTTCGCTTTGGATGGGACTGGCTGTGGCTGGTGCTATGGACCCTCACATTTACCGTGAGTTACTTGGGGTCGATTCGAACTGCAAACAATCAGATAACCTTTAACATTACGCTCATTGGGCTTTCCATGGCCGTCAGTCAAGTCGTCCTATCATGGGTGAAATGGCGCAATACTATTCAGGAAGATCAGAAAAATGATGTTTTCATGATCTTGCTGGGTATTCAAGTTGTGATTTGGGTTGTGCTTGTTTTTATATCCCCAATGTGGATGCTGCACATCGTGAGCGTATTGATCCAAGTTCACACAAATCTGACGCGCGGCGTTGCCCTATCGCTTGATGCACTATTGGGATTCGGCGCTCTTTTTCAGCAGATCGAGTATTTTGGTTTTACGCTGATCAATTTGTCAGCCTTCGTTGTTTTGACTTTGCTGGCGTATGTGTTTGTCCAGTGGGTATACGGTATTTTGAGCGATAGTGAAGAAAAACAGCGCCTCATCGATCAGCTGCGGGCTGCACAGGATGACTTAGCGGCCGCAGAACGGCGCGAAGGTGTTTTGGCCGAGCGCGGTCGGCTGGCCCGTGATATTCATGATACGCTGGCGCAGGGTTACATTGGGGTCATTATGCACCTTGAAGCGGCCGATAGCATTCGAGCTGCTCAACCGGATAAAGCGGAGTTCCACTTAAAACAGGCCGAGGAAGTAGCGCGCGTGGGATTGCGTCAGGCGCGCCAGGTGGTTAATGATCTGCGGCCGGATCTGCTTGAAACCCATCAAAATACTGGGGATGCATTGCGCACTGTCGTGAGCAGCTGGTCAGAAAGTAGCGGCGTCAACGCTACATTTAACGAAAGCGGCAATTCAGAATCGCTGCACCCCGAAACTGAGCTAACCTTGCTGCGCACCACGCAAGAAGGATTGGCGAATATCCTAAAGCACGCCAAAGCAGACCATGTCGAAGTTACGCTCTCATGGATCGGGAATCAGGTTGTTTTAGACATTGAAGATAATGGTGTTGGCTTTGATCTTGAGGGTGAAGCAGACAGTGATGATAATAACCTGCCGGAGCTTTTTACCGGCGGATTTGGCTTAAAGAGTATTCAAGAGCGGGTGAATGAATCGGCAGGTGAACTGTTCATCGAATCAGATCCGGCTGAAGGCACAACCTTGAGCGTGATCCTGCCTATTGTGATGGATAGCGAGCAAGAAGTAGAGGTAGGATCTACGCAAAACGATTCTTAGAGGTGCTCTTTATGGGTGCAAGGGTGCCTGTAAAGAACACTCCTAAAACAAATTAATTTGATTGCGGTGGTCCTAAGAGAATCAGGAATAGTGCGTTATGGAAGATATTAAAGTGTTATTGGTAGATGATCACCCAGTGGTGCGGGCTGGAATGGAGGGCATTCTAACCGCTCATGACGGATTTGAAGTTGTGGGTGAAGCTGAAAATGGGGTAGACGCTGTCAAACTATCTGAGCAGCTTAAACCGGATGTGATTCTCATGGACCTACGCATGCCCAACGGGGATGGGGTGACCGCGATCCAAGAAATCACGGCGAAAAAGAACGCGCCGCACATCTTGGTGCTGACCACGTTTGACAGTGACCGGGACATTGTGCGGGCAATTGAAGCGGGAGCAACCGGCTACTTGCTGAAAGACACCCCGCGTGATGAGCTGTTCCGGGCGATTCGCTCTGTGGCCAAAGGTGAAAGCGTGCTGGCCCCTACAGTGGCGGCCCGCTTGATGGGCAGAATGCGGGCCCCGGCCGAAGAGAAGCTCAGCAAGCGAGAGATCGAAGTGTTGGAACTGGTCTCAAAGGGAAACAGCAATCGCCAGGTCGCCAAAGCACTCCACATCAGCACGGCTACCGTCAAAACCCATCTGATCCATATCTTTGGCAAACTAGGGGTAGATGACAGAACTGCAGCAGTGACTGTTGCCCTCGAGCGCGGTATATTGCACCTCAATCGATAAAACTTGGGGAGCCTGTACTGCCTACTCTCATCCATTACAAAAAAGCAAATAGTTGCTTGATCCTCACCCATTTCTAGCAAATCTTTCAATTTAAAAACAGCCTTAAGACTTTGGTCCTGAAAGCTTTGATGCACTCTATTTTTCTGTAAAACTGTTCAAAGTTTGTCTGTGCCGTTGTCGATCAATTGCCAATTGCTCGGGCCTGTGTCTGTTACGTTTCAACAACTTGATGACCTCTTGGAACGTGGCACCTTGATGTATAGGACTGTTTTATGCGGAAAAAAATTCCATTTGCCCTACTGGGTTGCTTATTGCTTATGGCCGTCTTGTTTGCAAGCGGCGGGAACTCTTCATCAAATGCTGCTGGGGTTGAATTAAATTCTGAATTTGTGATGGCGGAAGCGGTTTTGCCAACGGCCGACCAAGGCTTAATTGCTGACCCATCTACTAATATGTTTTATGTGCCCCCGCGCGTTTTGCCTAGCCGTGCACCTAAAACTGCCACAATTACGGTCAATTGGAATCCGGGCACTTGCTCTTACCCCACATCTGATTGGGATTCTGACGCACAGGCTGCATTCGACTATGCATTGGGTGTCTGGGAAAGCCTGATCGTGTCTGCTGTGACCATTGAAGTTGATGCCTGCTGGAGCCCGCTCGGCTCAAATGTCTTGGGGTCGGCCGGAGCAACGAACATTGGCCAAAATTTTGCTGGCGCTCCACAGAGCGATGTCTGGTATCCGGTTGCGCTTGTCAATGCCATCACGGGAGCTGATCAAAACGGCTCAACGGCCGAAATTAAGGCAAATTTCAGCAGTCAGTTCAGCAACTGGTATTACGGCACAGATGGCAACCCCTCATTTAACCAATATGACTTTGTTTCTGTAGTGCTGCATGAAGTAGGCCATGGTCTGGGGTTTGCAGGCTCAATGGGAGTCGATGCTGGTAGCGGACAGGGCTATTACGGATTTAATGGAGAACCCTACGCCTACGATCCATTTACCGAAAATGGCGGTGGCGCAAATTTGGTTAATTCATTCAGCAATCTATCTGTCGCTCTGGGTAGTCAGCTTACCGGTGGCAGCCTCTACTTTGATGGGACAGCTGTGCGGGCAGCCAACGGAGGCAATCCGGCTCAGCTTTACGCACCCAGCACATGGGCCCAAGGGTCAAGCTACTCTCATTTAAATACTACTTTTGATGGAACTAGCCATGCTTTGATGACCCACTCTATTTCCAATGGTGAAGCGATACATGATCCGGGCGAGATTACGCTTGGGTTGTTTGAGGACATCGGATGGACAATCAACAATGGGGCGCAAGCAACCCCCACACCTGCGCCTACTCAAACACCTACACCCGAACCGACAAGTACCCCAGAGCCGACCTCAACACCTAATGCAAATGGCACACCAGCACCGGGGCCTACCACGACCCCAACGGCCGATCCAACCACTCCGCCTGAACCGGAAGACGAAAACGACGCCTTTTATTTTGAAGTAAAAGATTCGTCTCAGGAAAATGTAACGAGTGCCTACCCATTAGACGATGAGAATTTCCGCTGGCAGAAGTTTGTGCCCAGTGAAGAAAATGTGGGGTCGATTGAACTGTGGCTTGAGGTAACAGACAGCGCACCGGAACTTGAAGTAACTTTAGAGGATCAAGATGATGTTGAAATCGGTCGCACAACAATCCCGGCCGGGGAAGCTCAATATGGCTGGAATAAAGTAGAGTTCTCTGAACCCATTCTAGTAGTACCAGGGCAAGTGTACAAGATTTCAGTGATCGGTAATACAACCGGCCGGGCACCAGTTTCAGAGGTCCACTGGGGTGGTGGTGCAGCCTCAACCTTCTGTTTAAGCTGTGCCAGCGATGTTTCAGCCAGCAATACGCAGTACAGCTATGCGTATCGCACCTACAGTCGGGAGTACCCGTCCAGCGTTATTTTCTTGCCGATGGTGATCGCTGACTGATAAATCAGATAAATCAGATTGAGACTTAATTCGTGACTGTGTGGGTCTGATTTGGCATAATTTACAACATGTCAGATCAGACCTTTTTGTTTGAGCAGGCCCTTAAGGATTGCCATGCGCACGGGCTCAA
>JBCCSO010000121.1:0-10527 GCA_039199965.1 Chloroflexota bacterium
AAAAAGACCAGTCTGGTCTAAAATCAGTTACTTTCTGCAATCTGTTTAAAGGATATAAATTATGAACAAATCTGTTGTAATAACCGGGGCATCAACCGGAATTGGACTCAACACAAGCCGACTACTGATTGATGAGGGCTTCAACGTTTTTGGCAGCGTGCGCAAAGCGGAAGATGGTGAGCGCGTAAAAGATCAGTTAGGAGACGCATTTACCCCCCTACTCTTTGACGTAACAGACTATGAAGCCATCGATCAAGCGGTTGAACAAGTATCTGTGGCTGTGGGTGAAGCTGGGCTGGCTGGGCTTGTTAACAATGCAGGAATTGCTGT
Source organism: Chloroflexota bacterium (assembly GCA_039199965.1). Lineage (GTDB taxonomy): Bacteria > Chloroflexota > Anaerolineae > Promineifilales > Promineifilaceae > WTJY01. The sequence goes on from JBCCSO010000121.1 coordinate 331, forward strand.
GGCCGGGCCGTTGATTGACCTAAGCATAGAAGATTTTAAATGGCAGTTTGAGGTTAATCTATTTGGTCTGATGGCGGTCACGAAAAAGTTTCTCCCATTACTAGGTGCAAGTAAGGCAGCAAGCCATTCCCCCGGCCGGATTGTAAACATTAGCAGTGTCAGCGGACAGTTTGCCTTCCCCTTCTTTGGAGCATATGCGGGCTCAAAGTACGCGGTTGAAGCCATTTCACACGCGCTGCGCCGCGAATTGATGATCTACGGAATAGATGTCATTGTGGTTGGGCCTGGCTCAGTGAAAACACCAATTTGGGACAAGCGGGGCGGTATCACTGACGAAAAATTTGCAGGCAGTGACTACGAGAAGAACATGGGGATGCTTGAAGAGATCACTAGACAGGGGAATGAGACTGGTATGTCGGCCGAATTGGTGAGCCAAGCCATTTTCTATGGGCTAACTGACCAATCTCCCAGAACTCGCTACGGTTTGTACAATGACTTTGTACAGCGAATTATTCGCTTCTTACCAGACCGTTTGGTAGACCAACAAATTGCAAAACAGCTTGACCTAACAAGGCTATAGAAAATCCTGAATATTGTGGCGGCTCCCACTTTCTTGTTTTGAATCTAAAATATTTTTGATCGCCTGAGCCACAATTTCTGGACTACGCAACGCTCCAGATTCCTTAAAGCCGACAAATTGCTCCAATCGCGGGAAATCTTCAACCGAGACAGAGCGAATGTCTGCCTGCATATCTGTGTCAATAATTCCGGGACCGACGTTCAAGGTTTGGATGGGGTAAGTTTGTTGAGCTTGTTCAACTGCCACACCGCGTACAAAGTGTTCAATACCAGCCTTAGCCGCACAGTAAAGGGACCAGCCATGAATATTGCTAATGGCAGCACCTGATGAAATATTGACGATTGTTTTGCTGCATTCAGCCATTTGAAACGCGTCGATAAATGCCCTTATCAACAAAATTGCCCCAGTGTAGTTGACGTTGATATTTGTCATCACCTCATCAACACTTTTACCAGATACCAACCCAACTGGATAAACCAGCCCCGCATTATTAAAAAACACCACATCTTCCCATGATTGGCTAGCTAGCTCAGCAAAAATTGGTTCTGCAATCTGCGCAGCTGACACTGGATCAGCCAGATCAATCTGAACACTATCGGCAGATTGTCCACTCCTTGACAGCTCTTTAATGCTGTATCCATTGGCTTTCCAAAGGTCAACCAATGCCGCACCCAAACCACGTGATCCACCTGTAATAATTGCTAATTTCATCTTTTCCTCTACATAACAAAGTACAAAACGCCAATGACAGTTAGCCCCCAAAGCACAAGGCTGATTTGGAACTGTCTGTCGCGAAGCAAAATTTCTTCTGGGGCACCACCTTCTTCTTTAACTAGAACTAAATATAAGTAGCGTGACAATCCAAACAGAACAAAGGGTATAGTCAACATCATAGAATTGTTCTCAGGCAGGCCTTCCGCCAAGAAAGTGTACATCGAGTATGAGACCAAAATAGCTGACAGAACCATTGTGATCATACGATCAATAAAATCTAAGTTGTACTCTTTCAAAATGGCGCGTGAGGCGGCCGCGTTTTCACCCATCAAAATCAGTTCGTGCCTGCGCTTACCCAGGGCCATAAACAAAGCCAACAGCCCCATGCAGATATAAAGCCACGGCGAGAAGCGCTGTACGGTGATGACAGCTACGCCGGCCGCTACCCGCAACACAAATCCAGCTGCAATAATGAATACATCTAGTATCACTACCCGCTTAAGGCGATAAGTGTAAGCGATCTGCATGATTAAATAGACGAGGAGCACAACCCCAAACAGGACGCTCATGTAAAAGCCGGCCGCTAAACTGCCTACACCAAAAACAAATGCGGCAACGGCAGCCATTGTCGAGTTCAAACGGCCAGATGGTAAAGGCCGGTTTCGCTTTGTTGGATGTTCTCGATCCGCCTCAATATCAGACAGATCATTCATAATGTAGACTGTACTAGACATGAGGCACAGCAGAACAAAAGCGATGATTGTGCTGATAAACCGCTCTAATAAACTATCAAGAGTCCCATCAAAAACGAGAGCGGCAAATACAAATATGTTTTTCGTCCACTGTCTGGGACGCATTGTTTCAATTAATGGGGGCAAGTGATCAAAACTCCACAGTAAGGCCAAACCCAAAAAGTAAATGCCCAGAGCAATTGATATAGGGTTGGCTGTGAGGCGATTTTAATAGTAGATTGGGACAATCTGTTCCCGTAAATCGCTTTAGTTAATTAGTTGCCCGGCAATTTTCACATGAAGGATTGCAAGTTACAAATCCGCCTATGCTACTTTAGGGCTGATAGGATCTTAAAAGGCTAGGACTTAGGCAATCTAATTGATTTTTTGTAGGCCGTAGGTACTTCTACAAATCGTTTTGCGTAAATTCTAAAGATATAATTTCACAGTTTTGCCAAAACTCCTCCCATAAGTAGATTTTCTGACTTGCCCAATGTTATAGGCACTGAAAGAACATGGCGGTATAGTTCGAGCCATCATATTTTTATCAGGAGTGTTCTCATGCAAAACATGATTGAATCTGAGTTGATAGAGGGTGTTTACATTTTAAAACCTGCCGTCTTTGGAGATGATCGCGGCCGTTTTCTCGAGAGCTTCCGCAAAGAATGGTTTCCTCAACGATCTTGGGACATTGTGCAGTGCAATCGGTCTGAGTCTGTGCGGGGGGTCGTGCGCGGTTTACATTATCACTACAACCAAGTGGACTATTGGTTTGTCATGAGCGGCATGATTCGAGCCTGCTTAGCGGATATTCGGCCGAACTCACCCACGTTCAAAGCCACTCAAACTATCGATATGGGGGATGAAAATATGGTTGGGCTATTTATCCCCACTGGGATAGCACACGGATTTTCAACAATTTCTGAGCGGGTCATTCTGACCTACGTCGTGGACAATTACTATGACAACAGTGACGAGTTTGGCGTAGCTTGGAATGATCCAGAATTGGCTATCGATTGGGGGCTTTCAGCCGATGAAGCGGTTCTTTCCGGCCGTGATGCAAAAAATCCTATGCTCAAAGACATAGAACCGGACACTCTTCTAAAGTTTGACTCGCTAAAAATCTAACTCTGGAAGTCTTGTAAACTAATTAAGGTTCAGCCTACTTTTGCTAGTATGCTGAACCTTAATTAGTTGTAGGTTTCTTCGCATCAAGAATAATTGATACTGACTTGATCTCTCCGTCCCTATTGCGGTGATCGTGCATTAATGAACGATATATCGGCCCATCATCAGCGGTCCATTGATGGTAGTTGAAGCGTCCATTCTCATCGCAATATTCCAATAGATCAACCTCAAAACCAGCAGACTCAAACACATCTACGAATAAACGATAATCATAAACGATTTTATGATCTGCAGCAGGATGGTTTCTAGGACCAGGACCGCCGATCTTGACTATATTTTGATACTCATCATTTGGGAAGTTGGCATCAGGAACTGCAACACGTAGGTAGCCACCCGGTTTCAAGAATTCAAAGCATAAAGAGGCGGCCATTCTTCCATCAGCCTCTACCATATGCTCCCAGACATGCTCACAAAGCAGTGCATCAACTTTTCGGGTTGAAAAACTGTCTATCCAATCTTGTCGATTTAGCAAGTCTAACTGATCTTGATGGGTCGGAATCCAACCTTCCCATGTTTGAGTTCCTGCACCGATAATTACTTGAATTGGTTTCTCTGGTGGGATGTGATTGATATCTATCAATAAAAACTCCTCACAGCCAATTGTTAAGTATCTCAATTAGCGGTGGCCCAAGTATTAGCAAACCTACAATAGCGGCCGCTACAGCCGACAGTAACACCCCACCGGCAGCAACATCCTTTGCGATTTTCGCCAACGGATGGAAATCAGGCATCACCATATCCACAATCGCTTCAACGGCCGTATTCACCGCCTCCCCCATCCACACCCCCATCATTGCCAGTACAATCAACGCCCATTCCGCTTTTGTAATTTGCAACCAAAACCCCATCACAATAACAGCCACGGTGATAATCAAATGAATCCACGCATTGTGCTGTGATTTGATCAGGTAAATGATCCCTTCTATTGCATATCCAAACGATCGAATGCGGTCTGCGAGTTCTCTTCTTACAGGCTTATCCATAACTTTTCTCATGGGAAACAAAAAAAGGGATGCTGAGTAGCATCCCTTTTGGGTTCACGTTCAGTTTACGCCTACATCCTTTCAGGCACGCTTATGCCCAATAAATCTAGGACCAGCTCAAGCACATCTACCGTGAGCTGAGCGACGCCCAACCAAGACGCCTGCTGGGCGGCATCTGTTTCGTTCAAGATATGGTGCGCTCGGTAAAAGCGATTAAATGCGATCGCCAAATTATAGGCGTAATCACACAAATGATTAGGGGCACGCTGATCAAATGCAAAATTAAGCAGGTCAGGTAGTTCAAGCAGTTTTAGTTGTAGCTCGCGCTCTTCATCACCGGCCGGTGGCAGGATTTTGCCGGGAGCCAAGCCTTCTTCGTCCGCTTTCCGAAGAATAGATCGATTCCGCACGGCCGCGTATAGGAGATAAGGACCAGTTCGTCCTTCAAACGAGGAAAACCGCTCAAGATCAAAAGAGTATGACACAGTTCGATGGTTGACCAAATCTGAAAACTTGAGCGCAGCAATACCCACTTTTTGTGCAATATCCTCCTGCTCTTCGGCCGAAAACTCTGTGGCAGAGCCAATCTCAGCCAGCCGCTGACGCGCCTTGTCGATCACCATTTCTACCAAAACCTGCAGGCTCATCACCCCGCCATCACGGGTTTTGAATGGTTTGCCATCAGGCCCATTGATGGTGCCGTTATACGTATGCTCTAAGCTAATTTTTTCGGGATCAGCAATGCCAGACTTATACACCGCCCGGAACACCTTTTTGAAATGGTGTCCCTGCCGACCGTCAACCACGTACCAAACGTGATCAGGATCATAATCCCGCACACGCTGCACGATAGTAGCCATGTCTGTGGCTTCATAGCCCACAGAACCATTTGATTTGACGACCATCAAAGGTTCCATTTCTTTCTTGTCAGCGTCATCTTTTACATCGATGATGATCGCCCCATCACTGAGATAAGCAAAACCATCTTCTTTAAGCTGATCCACCATCGGTGGAATCAAATCATTGACGTCTGCCTCACCCAGCCAAAGGTCGTATTCGACCTGCAGACTGCCATAGTTTTTCTTTAAGTCAGCAATAGAAACAGTCATAAAATGCTTCCAGAGGGCGCGATACCCCGGCCGACCTTCTTGAAGTTCACTGGTTGCCTTTTGTGCCCGTGCCCTGAACCCTTCATCTGTTTTGCTCTTCCCGCTGGCTGTTGGATAAATTTCTGCCAGCTCCTGTACTGTGACAGGTGACTCTTCAGGATAAGGGCCAGTGTAGCTTTCATTAAAGTAAACCAATTCAGGATCTCGATCTTCCATCTCGATGATGATTTGACCAATGGGTAATCCCCAGTCCCCCATGTGGATGTCACCAAGAGCTTCATGACCTAAAAAGCGGCTTAACCGTTTTAAACTTTCGCCAATGATACCTGTCCGCACGTGTCCCACATGGAGCGGCTTAGCCACATTCGGGCCACCGTAATCTAAGATAATCATCTTCGATTCTGCTGCGGTCTCTACGCCAAACCGGCCGCTCTCATCGGCCGTCATCGATTGGGCTTCGTTGGCCAGCCAGCGGTTGTCTAAGCGCAAGTTGATAAAGCCGGGGCCTGCCAAGCTAATTTCAGAAAAGATGTCTGCTGCAGTTTCCTGCAGCTTTCGCATGACACTGTCCCCAATCTGGCGCGGATTCATTTTGTAGGGCTTGGCGGCTGCCAGTGCACCATTGCACTGATAATCGGCTAGTTCTCGTCGGGTTGAAACCTCGACTGCACCATATTTTTTATCAATACCGCACGCTTCAAAAGCTGCAGCCACGATAACAGTTAATTTTTGCTTTAACGATGTCATAAAATGCGTTCCCAGTGGGGATGGGTTGATGTTGGCATAGTTTAACGATCTGGGAAACAAATGTAAAAGATATTTACAGTGGAACCACTGAATCTGGAAGCAAAAGGTTGATAGGGGGCTTAGCGCGTAACGGCGGTGTAACGGGTGATCTGCATGATAAATGGTCAAACTGGATAGTATGCTGCACGACTTTCAGGCTCTTAAAACCAGCAAAGTCTTTTTTTACGAAGTTAGCAAACTGCGTAGGAAACTTTGGCTGGTATCTGGCACATAAACCACATGATGTAACTTGGATTTTACATGAGTTAGATTGTATTTTCCCCATCACCGGACCTTGCCGACATGCTTTCAATATCACAATGATGCCCGATGATTGGGACATTTTTAGCTTTAAATCTCAGCCAGTGGCATTGCCAACATCTTGTTTGCTATACGAAGTTTTAAGTTTTAAATGTTGCAGAGTGCTACTACTGTGTAAACTATATAAGCTGACTTTCTGGTGATTGCGAGATCACCCTTCGACAGGCTCAGGGTTCCGCCGAGAAGGGTAGACTGAGGCCGCTCCGCTTAAAGTCGAAGGCGAGGTCACATTTTGCAAATATTTTTGTTACAGTGTACTACGCTCCTTCCAGAAAAAGATTTCAGAAGATTTCAACAAAATTCTCAAGGGGCACTCTGGAAAACGAAACTTCCAAAGTGTGTGAGTACGTACCGCCAGTTAAAAAGGCTCTAAAAGTAAGATTTTTGGTCTCGTGAAAAAGGAAACACCCTTTGGGGGAGGAAAAAAGGAAATTTACCATGGCAAAAAAACGATTAAAAACCGTAATTATTCTGTTGGCAGGAAGTATTTTTTCAGCGCTTGGCTTTGCCGTGTTTTCAACAGCAGCGGCCGCACAGTCAGGAAGCAATCTTAATCATCAGCAGATGATGATTTGTCCTAGCTTTCCCATCAGTGCCTCGAACGAAATAGAGTTAATTCTAGCCATTGACTGCTACAATGCAGAGCCTGCCGGGGACTATGAAATCAACTTGTTGGTTGATGTAACACTGACGGCCGCTTTGCCAATTATCAACAACACATCTGGAGCCAGCCTAACATTTAATGGAAATAACCATACTATTGATGGGGCAGCTTCATATCGTGCGCTCGTCATCCAAAATAGTGATGTCACAATTAACCAACTTATAGCAGACAACGGGGTAGCAGACACCAATTTACCGTGCCTAGGTGGCACAGAACGCTGTGGGGGTGGGATCTATGTCGCTACATCAGCTGCAATGACCTTAACCCAGTCAACTGTGTCTGGCAGCACTGCGCGTCACGGTGGCGGAATATACAGCAGTGGAAATATCACGATCGATAGCAGCACCATTTCTGGCAACACCGCTTTAAATAACGGGGGTGGCATTCTAAATTATCAAGGATCAGCCGCGATCCAGAACAGCACCATTTCTGGCAATGATTCGTCTATTGGCGGTGGGCTTCTGGGTGATGGAACAACTACGGTTGAATTTAGCACCATCACAAACAACTCAGTCACGACGTTGGGATCAGGTGTGTACGGCCTTTCTCCAATTATCATGTACAGCTCTTTGGTGTCTGACAATACGGGGGGCAGCAACTGCCTAGGGGTATCTGCAGATGCCAGTAACATTGACAGCGATGGAAGCTGCGACAGCGCTACCCAGAAAACATCGGCCGAAATTAACTTAGGTCCACTACAGGATAACGGGGGGCCAACCTTTACCCACGAGCTTTTAGTTGGCAGTGATGCGATCGATGCCGGAACAACCAACCCCGCCATTACCGCAGACCAGCGAGGAATTGCACGGCCGCAGGGATTACTACCTGATGTCGGTGCATATGAGTCAGTTTGTTCGAGTGTGTTTCTAAATGCGGGGACTGAGGCTGAGCTCAACAGGGCCATCGACTGCTACAATGCCTCTCCGGCCGATGACTACACCATCAACATCACGGCCGATATTGTCGTGGTAACCAATACCACCCTAATCGACAACAGCTTGGGAGCCACACTTACCATCAGTGGCAACAACCATGTGCTTGACGGGAACAACATTGCCCGGCCGATTCACATTAAAAATAGCGATGTAACGATTGATCAGCTCACGATACAGCAAGGTTTTGCTGACGATACTACACAATGCTCATTTGTCATACCAAATTGTGGGGGAGGGATTTATATCGATGAAACTGTCACATTAACCCTAACGCAAAGTGCAGTCATCAGCAGTACGGCCCGGTACGGGGCCGGGGTTTTTTTGAACGAAGGGAAGTTGATTATTCTGAATAGCACCATCTCGGGCAATTCTTTTATGAATCCGCTTGATCCAAAATTTGGAGGGGGTTTATACAACAGAGATGGCTCAATGGTTGTAAACAACAGTGTTGTTTCAAATAACTCCATGATGGGTGACAATTTTGGAGAAGGGGGAGGGATATACAATACGGGCGATTTGCTGATTGAAAACAACAGTTTAATTGCGAGTAATCGAGTAGATAATGATGGGGGAGGGATCAAAACCAGAGGAACCATCACCATTACTGACAGTACGATCGACAGTAACTATGCAGAAGATTTAGGAGGCGGCGTTAACAATGGCACTGCTAAGTCTATGCTGGTTAGCAACAGCTTCTTTACCAACAATCAGGCGAATGATGATGGCGGCGCCATTTACAGCAGTGCGGGTTTTCTAACGGTTAAAGACAGTACGTTGACCGGCAATATCGCCTATGACGCTGGCGGTGCTATGTTTGCGTTTTACGGCAAGATTTTGGTTGAATCTAGCATCCTGTCCCAAAATTTTGTGACCGGCACCATTAACAGTGGCGGTGGCGCATTCTTCACAACCACTCTTGGAGATGTGACGATCAATAATTCTACCCTTTCTGACAATGTTTCATCTGGGGATGCGGGAGCGGTTGAAATAATTTCAACCGGCTCAGTAACCATTACCAATAGCACAATTTCCAACAATTCAGCCGCTGATCAGGCGGGTGGCATTCTGAACGGCAACATTCTGTTTGTGGCAAACAGTACCATTTCAGGGAATACGGCCGAAAAAGCGGGGGGAATTTGGATTGGCATTGAGGATGAGGCGATTATTCGGAACAGTACAATTTCTGGCAATTCTGCGACTGGCGACCCATTTTCACAAGGGGGTGGCGTTCAAATTTCCCGTGATGCCATTGTCTTTTTTGGCAACAGCACAATCACTGAAAACGTTGCAGACGGCACAATTGGACTTGGCGATCCGGGTGGTGGCATTTTTAACGAAAGTATAATAACCCAACCTACTAATTCGATTATTGCAAACAATATCGGTGGTGATTGTGCAGATACACAGATTGGCGGAAGCCACAATCTCGACAGTGATGGAACCTGTGCAAGCGCAACCCAATCTGCAAACATTAACTTAGGTCCATTGCAAGATAATGGTGGTGCAACGTTAACCCATGCCCTTTTACCGGGCAGCGATGCAATTGACGCAGCGTTTGTCAATACTTTCGTTCCGGTCGATCAGCGCGGGGTAAATCGAGGCAGTTCGCCAGATATTGGTTCTTATGAAGTAGAAACAACCATCTATGTTAGCTCAAGTTCGGCCGGGGTTGCGGATGGCGTTACCTTCGTCGACGAGGACATTCTGGCCTACAACAAAAATGATGACACGTGGATGCGTTATTTTGACGGCTCTGATGTGGGGCTAAGCGGCGATCCATTCCGCGATCTAGATGCATTTACCATCTTAAATGACGGCTCAATTCTGCTCAGCATTGCGGGGGCATCAACCATCCCAGACGTGGGGGCGATCGACGACTCTGACATTGTGCGCTTTATCCCGACCAAGATCGGCCCAAAGACAGAAGGGACATACGAGATGTACTTTGATGGTTCGGATGTGGGGCTTGATACCGACAAAGAAGATATCGACGCGATTGCGGTGCTCGACGACGGCCGGATCGTTATCAGCACATTGGGTACAGCTCAAACGCTCAAGCAGTTTGGCAATACGCTCAACTCGCTTGACGAAGATCTAATTGTGTTCACCCCCATTACGCTGGGTGAAGATACAGACGGTTATTTCTCACTGTACGCGGACGGTTCTGACTTTGGCTTAGACACCCC
>JBCCSO010000122.1:0-10517 GCA_039199965.1 Chloroflexota bacterium
ATGTGCGGCCAAAGAAGCAGCTAGCTCAATGCTCCATTCAATCGTGCTAAATCTAGACCAGCGGGTGTAATCTTCTGAATCTAAATTCAGTACAACCATCGTTTCTAGGTTGATGGCTGGCTCAAGGGTTTTAACCACTAAGTTGCGGGTGTGGGCGCTTACCTTCCAGTTGATCTGCCGCATAGAGTCCCCCGGCCGATAATCACGGACTCCGTTGGGGCGCGCAGGGTCTTCAAAAAGCCGCTGGCGGCTGCTGATGGCGCCAAACGGCAGCCTTGAGGTGATTCCCAGTTTTTCGATGGGCGTGATGCGGGGATAGACAGTCAGATAGTCGGCCGGGAGCATGCTGGCCTGCTCAGGTACAAATCCAAACATGTCGCCCGAACGCAGCTGAGTTGGCCCTACACGATAGTAGCCGCGCCGTTGAGCCCGCACCGCGTACGGGAATTCAACTTTCTCTCGACCCTTAAGCGGTAGGGCTACATTGACCGGTTTCCCCGCTGAAAGCTCTACTGCCACGCTTTCAGCTACCTCTAACCACGGCAAGGTGGAGTTCTTTGGATTTTCAATTTGTACATTGATGTTTACCGTCTCACCAAAAAATGCGTGGGACTGCAGGTGACGGCTAGCTTTTAACTGTGAAAAGCGGCGGGGCACCCACCAGTAGCTCCAAATATAGATACCGATGCAGACATAAATAATGTAAAAAATGAAGTCAACTCGAAACAGAAAGGCACAAACGAGTAAAAATATGATGAGCCCGATAAGACCTTGCATACGAACCTATCTGCTAACTTGCTGTTTCTACTTCACCCAGATTAAGCGGTGTATTTTCAATGATGGTTCCAACCACGCCTTTGGCCGTTAGGCCGCGAAGACCACTTTCGGGATGAATCAGGCAGCGGTGTGCAATGACGTACGGTGCTAGAAATTTAACATCGTCTGGTAAAGCGTAATCCCGGCCGTTGATTGCCGCGTAAGCTTGCACAGCCCTGTAGAGACCGTGACTGCCTCTGGGGCTTGCACCCAAAATAAGATCTTTGTGCTGCCGGGTGGCAAAAACCAGCTGAACGATGTAATTCCGTAACGTTTCATCGATGTTGACGTCCCATATTTTAGTGGCAAGATCGCTCAGGCGGTCTCCATCAACCTGCTTTGTTAGATGGGTAATTGGATGTTCTCGACCCAAGTTGAGGAGCATTTGGCTCTCTTCATCCGGGCTGAGGTAGCCTAAACCAACTTTCATAAAAAAGCGGTCTAGCTGAGCTTCTGGAAGTGGAAATGTGCCTTCGTATTCAACCGGATTTTGCGTGGCTAGGACGAAAAACGGCCGGTTGAGCGGCCGGGTTTCACCGTCTACTGTCACTTGGCGTTCACCCATCGCCTCTAAAAGGGCAGATTGCGTACGCGGCGTAGCTCGGTTAATTTCATCTGCCAGCAAAATGTTGGTAAATGTTGGGCCGGGCAGAAATGTAAAATTTTGCTCACGCTGATCAAAAATTGAAACGCCGGTTACATCGGATGGCAACAGGTCGGGTGTGCATTGTAATCGTTTGAAGTCAATGCCGAGCGTGATGGCCAGTGCGCGGGCCAGCATTGTTTTGCCCACACCCGGTACGTCCTCTAGCAGAACATGCCCCTCGCACAGGAGAGCGACTGTCAGCAATTCCAAAATCGGCCGCTTTCCGATGATAACTTTCTCTACATTGCCAATGAGGTCATTCGCAAATTTTTGAATCTCTTCCATGAGATGATTTTGACCTGAAACTAGAAAGATGCAAACCCATTACAATGCTTTTTCAATCTAAATTTAAACAGACTGTAGCGTGAAAACCACTTAGGATGAAAAATTAAATGGTAAAATAAATAGGCTGTGGTGATCTAATTGGAAGAAATATGGAAAAAAAATACTCGCTGTTTGCTCCCTACATAAGACTTGTTCCGGGCCTGAAATTAGTCATTCTGTTCTTCATCATCGTTTCAACAATAGCCAGTGTGAACCATGTTGTGGCCCAAACAGAGTCTGTTATTTACATGCCTTTGATTCGCAATGATGCTAACTTTAATTCATTTTACGTTTCAAAGAATGGAGACAATAGTGATGGTCAGACTTGGAAAACTGCTTGGAATGAGATGGATCAAATCGACTGGGGGATTCTGAATCCGGGTGATCACGTTTTTGTCGATGGAGGAGCATATTCAATGACCTACCGAACGCCTATTATCCCACAAAAAAACGGACATCCGGGAAAGCCGATTGTGGTTCAGCTTTCAGCCGAAGTAGGGCGAGATGGACGGGCTATTCTCTTTGGAGGCAATAGCATTCCACTGCCTGAATGTGGTCAAAAAGTTTGGGATGATTCTGAGCATATTGAGGCGGGGCTTGCTGGAATTCATCTAATTAATGAGATAAAGCATATAAAGATAGATGGCCGGAAGCGTGGTGGCATTCAAGTACACGGCTGGCGGGAGTTCGGTATTAAGTTTTACCCAGACACAATCGATAATGGCTTAGATGACAACCCTAGCTACATTACACTCCAATATCTCGAGATCTATAATAATGGAGGGGTTGGGCAAAAAAATGATGGGGTGGTACAAGATTTATATTACCCACTGTCTAGTGGTGCTGGGGTTAAATTAGCGGGTAGTCATCACTTGCTTCAATACTTGGAAGTTCATGACAATGCGGGCGATGCAGTGCAGTCCGCATTTACCAATCCGTCTGGGGGGGTGTTCAATAACATGGATAACCTCACCATTCTTGATTCATGGTTTTATAATCAGCGGCCGCATTCTGGTATAGACAATAGCCCGCCGGGAGAAGTATGTGGTGTCGCCAGCCAAAGCGGCTGTGATGAGCTGGGGGCACCCAGCATGTCAATTGATTACTTGTATTACCCGCAAGAATATCCGAACAGGAAGGAAATGTTTAACTGGTGCACCCATCCTGACGGTGTGCAGATTTTTAGTTCCAATGACTTTAATAATATGACCGTCAAAAGGACATTTATCGGCCCAAATTTTATGAATGGGATGATCCTTGGTGATGACGTAGACGCAAACCACACCGCTTGGGTGAATAATCTAACCCTCGAGGACGTGGTGATTACTCGTTTTACCCATAATGCGGTTGGAATGAACGGACCAGAAGGTCAAGCCGGTGAGAGCTGGGACTTTGATCGGGTTACAATTTATGGTCACTATAGCAGCACAAATAAAGATACAGTCACACTTGACTCAGATGCATTGATTACGGAACATAGCATTTCAAACTCTGTGATGGTTTTCGGCCGGACGAAGTTTTTAGATGGCAACATTGCCTTTGATAACAACTGTGAACACCGCCTGTATTCAGGGTCAATCAGCGGGCGAGAAATTGACCCACGCTTCGGGCTGATTCGCAATCAAGATTTGTTTGAAGATAGCTTGAATCGAGATTTTGCGACCGTTTTTGTGGAAAATTACAGTGTGAACGAGCCAGCCTGCGCTCAGACCGGCTCATCCGTTACGTCAATATCTGACCTGCTGGAACGATTCAATCAAGAATAATTTGACTTGACTTGTTAACCGTAAGACTTTCGCTAAATGTAGGGGGCCAACGTGCTGGACCTCCTAGGGCGCAGCACGCTGCTTCCCTACCACACATAGCCAAAAGGCACGTTAAGGCGCAAGCCGCTTTATGTCACGCGGGAACAAAGTGGCTAGTTTTACGTTTGGCAACCTGCACAACTGCATGATTAAACGCTCTAATCCAATGGCGAAGCCACCGTGGGGCGGCATGCCGAATTTAAACGCCTGCAAATAATCTTCAAACAGTCTAGCCTGCAATCCAGCCTCTTTAATCGCAGCCAGATATTCAGAATAAATGTGCAAGCGCTGACCGCCTGTGATCAGCTCCGTGCCCCTAAAAAGGAGATCAAAGGAGTTGGACCATTCTGGTGCGGCCGGATCTGGATGGGTGTAGAACGGCCGTTTTGACATCGGGTAGCCGACCACAAACAGAAAATCGCTGCCATGCTCTCTTTTGGCCCATTCACCCAGCCAGCGTTCGTTTGCCGGTGACAGGTCCGTTTCACCGATGACATTTTCACCTGTTTCGTCCGTGATCAATTCAAGCGCGTGCTTAAAATGAATGTGTGGTATTGCTGGGGGAACGTTGGGTATTTCGACGCCAAGCAGTTCTACTTCGGCCGCTTGGCTCATTCGAATGTGCTCAAAAATTGCGGCTAACAACTCTCGCACAAGGGCCATCACCGTAAAGTGATTTTCGATAAAGCCAAACTCAACGTCTAAGCTTACATATTCGTTGATGTGTCTGCTGGTGTCGTGGGCTTCTGCCCGGAAGACCGGCCCAACCTCGTACACCCGCTCGAAAACGCCTACCATGATCTGCTTGTAAAACTGTGGAGACTGGGCCAGCCATGCGGTTCGGCCGAAGTATGGTAGCTCAAACACGTTTGACCCACCCTCGGTTGAACTGCCAACCAGTTTAGGGGACTGGAACTCTGTAAATCCTTGACTGTTCAGATAGCACCGGAAACCAGCCATGGCCCCGGCCGCTAGCTTGAAAATAGCGCGCCGCTTAGGGTGTCTATTTAGTAACACGGCGTTATCGAGCAGGGTTGGTAAGCCAGCTTTTATTTCCTTCTTGCTCATACTGACTGGCAAAGGCTTGGTCACGGCCGCTAGCAGGCTGATTTTGGGATTAGCAAGCTCCAAACCGCTTGGTGCCTGTGCGTTTTGGGTCACCCAGCCCTGCAGCTCAATCACAGATTCTGGCTGAATCGTCTCAAGATTTTTGCCCTCAAAAACCGCCTGCGCCGTGCCGTAGCCATCTCTTAAAATGAGAAACTGAACGCCTCCCATCTGCCGCACAGCATGCACCCAGCCGTGAAGCCTGACCGGCCGACCCACATGGGCAGCCATTTCCGTGGTTCTGATCGTGTCCATTTTTTATTCTCCTTACTAAATTAGGACGACATCAAAACGAGAACGGGAAATAAAAAACCCGTCCTCGCAAAACTGGAGGACGGGCATGTGAAATCAAACCCGCGGTGCCACCGCCATTCGATTGTGCAACACGGAAAGGGGTGCCCAATCGCAACTTTTTTCGGCCGGTTGGGGGGAATGATGCGTTCTTAAGAAATAAAAAAGCCCGCCCTCACATTTGGAGGACGGGCGATTTAATCTAAGTTCGCACGTGGTACCACCGCCATTTGCCTCAATTATTTTCCAATCGAGACCTTTTCCGCTTCTGGTGAAACAAATTCACCCAACGAGCCTTTCGCTGTAACGGGCGAATCCCGGAATCAGTTTCCTGACCAGCTCTAGGGTGTCATCTGCTTGGGGCTGATGCGATGCTTTCACCATGTCATCGCTCGCTTTGATCAACGTTGCCAAGAGGATATGTCCCCTTCATAGCTTTTGTATTTTAACTTGTAGTGCACAGCTTAACACAGAAAGATGAGTGCGTGCAAGGCTGCCAAATTATGGCAGTTCAAACAGCACCGGTTCAATCGAGTCAACACATGACGTGTCTAAGTTGTTGGGTTGTGCAAAGAATGCATCCATCAGGCCGATGGCGCACCCGTTGCTTGAGACCAAAGAGTGGCCGCCACCGGGTATTTCTACCAAGATGCCGTTTGATAAGGTTTCAACGGTGAGCTCTCCCCAAACTGGTGGGGTTGCCGTGTCAAACTCACCAACGAGCACTAGCGTAGGAATGTCGCTGACAACGGCCGCATTGACAAAGCTGTCGGCCGCGCCCACGCTCCAAACATCGCAGGTATTAAATTGATCAACCGTAGTGCCAAATAGACCCGCATAAACCTGATCTGGTACATTTTGCTGCGTTGTGTCATCGGCTGAATTAATGTCAGAAAATGCGAATTCATCATGGCACATAACCGAGTTGTACATCCCCTGTGCATCTCCATCTGTCTCATCATCATCAACGTCAACTTGATTAAACGAGCTGAGCAAATTGGAGGAAGGCGTCATGCCAAACACATCTGGCTCGAGCTCAAAAAATAAGTCTAAATCTCCTTCAGATGCTTGTTGAATCACGAGTGGAATTAAAAAGATGAAGTCTTCACCCCCAAACATCATCTGCTGGATTAGCGCAACCACATCATCCCCATAAATGTCATCAACGGGATTCTCATTTAGCTCATCGACCGTGTCCAAAAACGTTTGACGCAAGTTTGGATAACTTACATCACACTCGCTATCTTCTTCGCATGTCTCAAAGATTGCTTCAAAACGATCCCAAGTGAGCGATGCCTCGTTCTTGGCTGGATCTGCGTTTGGTGGGAATGGAGAATCGAGCACTACGCTACGAATGCCATCTGGATGGTCACGCATGACGGCTAATGCCAAGCGTGTCCCATAAGAAATACCGAGCAAGTTGTATCTGTCATATCCCAACGCCTCCGCTAGGGCGGCAACATCTGAAGCACTTTCAACGGAGTTGTAAGCAGACAGATCGATTCCTTCAGACTCAAGATCCGCTTTGCACGTTTCTGCTAGTTCAATTGCATCTGCTCGCTCATCGCTTTCATCGCAGTCTAGCTCTGGAATGGAGTAGCCGGTACCCCGCTGATCAAACAGAATCAGGTCACGATCTTGAGCAAATCCGTATTGGGCCCAGCCGTCTGGGTCGGCCTCAAAACCGGCCACGGCGCTGCCACCGGGGCCGCCCTCTAAATAAATGACCGGGTCAGCTTCTGCATTACCGTTCGCGGCCGGCAAGATGGCAACCGCTAGCTCAATCAATCTGTCACTGTTGGTTTCACGGCTTTCAGGCACAATCAGCCGGCCGCAGCGCATGCTGTACTGTCGAGCAATGCGATTTGGAAAAGGGCAATCACCGTCTATAAATTCTGCATCCGACATCACGGCAGGGCTTGACTCTGAAACAGTATCTTCTATAGGATCAGGCTCTTCCAAAGGCTCTTCCAAAGGCTCTTCCATGGGTTCTTCTTCGATTGGTTCGTCAATAAATTCTTCTTCTGGTTCAACGATTGGATCCTCAAAATCATCATAGAACTCTGAGTCATCAACACCGCACGCGGCTGCAAGGCAGAGGGCAAAGAGCATCAGAAAAACATGTTTTTTGGTCACTTTATTTATCCTTTTGTTTGGCAAGTTTAAGTAGATCACAACATCTTCCAAAAAGACCTGACAGGTTTTAACTGGGTTATCACCAGAGGTAGTACTTGAGAAACCTGTCAGGTCTAAAGTCAAAAACTTTCTAGGATCTACTTAAATGGAATAAAGCCAACCTCTGTCACAGACTTTAAGGATGGCTTGCATGAATTTTAAATCAATCCAATTCTTTTTGGGTTGAGTAAAATTGCCTATATTTGTAGTTTATCTGATCTGGGGGGAATTCTATTTTTTCTTGCGCAGAACGGAGCGCTTTTTGATGGTCTTGAACAGGTGGGCGTTTCTTAAGTCTGGCAACTTGGCTGTTTTGATTTTTTGAGCGATTTTGTCGGCCGATGTGATAACTGTTTGTGCTGAATGGGGATCGTCACTTTTTACGCCATCGTGCAGAAGAATAGCGCAGGCAGCCCAGTGTGCTAATACCTCTGGAATTCCTTTGTCAATCTTCTTTACGGCACCAATCGTTTCCCCCTCAAACAGAATGTACCCTCTTAAATCAATGTCGTATTCGTCTGGGCCAAATCCTTTGCCCACCATGCGGCCGTCCCGATTGATGATGCCCAACATCATGCCTCTTGAATTCCGTATGGTTCCATCTGATGAAACCCTGCCTGCAAACTGACCTTCTGCATCAAACACTTCACCACTGGGGCGAATCTCACCTGCTTTGCGGGCGTATGGATTCATTGAAAACACAACATAGCTCATAAAAATTATTCCAAACTTATTTTGATCTAAGCGTACCAAATGAATCAAGGTTCATTGTAAGGTATCTTACATTGCAGGTTGTGATATCGTTCGGCTATACGTCTGCCACAATTTGCCGTAGCACTTCTTTGTTCAGATCTTTTTTGTCTATGAGAGCGGTGGCTCCCGCTTGTCGGCCGGTTTTGCGGAACTCTTGGTCGGGGTAGGCAGAAATGAGTACAAGTCGTGGTACGTGAGGCAGATTGCTCAACTCGCGTACGCAGTCGATTCCGCTTTCATTTCCTAAAACAACATCTATGAGGGCAAGGTGAGGGCGATGTAGGTTGGCCAATTGCACCGCTTCGGCGATATTGCTGGCGTCAAACACACGGCCGGTTGGCCCCAAGCTTTCAAGCGTTTGGCGGAGCATTTTCCGGTATCGGGGATTGTCATCAACGACTAAAACAGTTCGGTCAGATGAGGTTGGTTGTAGCGTTTTGCCATGACGTTGGCCAACTGTTCCCGATGTAGAGCCATCACCCAAAATGCCCGGATTGTTGTTTAAAAAGTTGACCGCTTCGAGTCTGCTTTGCACCCCCAATAATCTGTAGATGCGGGTAAGATGATTTTCAACCGTCTTGACGCTAAGCGAACTGTTACGCGCGATGGTTTGGTTGTCATGCCCTTTGGTCAGCTCTTGCAGAATCTCTTTTTGTCTACGGGTTAAGTCAAGCGTTGGCTGGGATGGATTGTTTGATGGGACCAGCTTGTCTAGCAAGCGGCCGGTGACCCAGCGGTGCCCGTTCAAAACCCGCTCAAGCGCCAATTTTAAGTCGCTCAGCGGCTGGTCTTTCATGTGGTATCCATTGACACCCGCGCCCAAAAGACCTTGAACATAAATGTCATCATCATGGGCGCTCACCACCAAGATGCGCATGTCTGGATAGCTTGCGCGAATTTCTTTGATGTCAGCAATCGGGTTGAAGTCTGGCATGGCCACATCAATCAGCAGCCCATCTGGCTGATGAATAGCAAGCTGATGTTTGAGTGCAATCCCATTGCCAACTTCGCTCACAATTTCCACATAGGCGAGATCTCGCAGCGCATTGCCTATGCCAGAACGAACGACTTCATGGTCATCCGCGAGCAAAATTCGGTAAGTGGGTTGGTGGATCTGCATAGTTCTAAATTATAGATGGAAATCGGTTTGGTCAATCTCCACAAACAGTTTGTATGATATTTCGATCAAATTTTGAGGTAATTAGGGGGGAATCCCCCAAAAAAGAGAGGGGATTTACCTGCAAAGAGTAAAGGGGAGCCCTCTACTCTCAAAAATGCCCAAAAGTTATTCTATTCATTAGGCACATTTGCACGAATAGTTTTGAGATGTGTTTTGTCCAATCACAAAAATTATATTTGATCCTTTTCGAAGGCGGTGTGATTGGCTTAAGCGAAAACCAGAACCAAATTTAATTCACGGAATGTTGTGGTTTTCGCCAGATGATCTTCCAAAACATTTGGACCCCTTCGTAAACCACTGCGTTTGCGAAAAAACTTCTATTTCCTGAAATGATGGAGAAAAAATTCATGAAGAAGAATTGGAAACTGATCATGATGATCATGGCGATGGGACTCATCGCTGCTTTGACGGCTTGTGGTAGCGAGCCAGCCGAAGTTGTAGAAGAGGCCGCTGATGCGGTTGAGGAAGCTGTAGAGGAAGTTGAAGAAGCAGTAGAAGAAGTTGTTCCAGAAGATGCAGGCTCAATTTGGGTTTTGCTTCCAGACTCAGCTTCATCAGCTCGTTGGGAAACGGATGACCGCCGCTTCTTTGAACAGGCGTTTGACGCGGCCGGTGTTGAGTACAACATTGTTAATGCAGAAGGTGATGCTGCAACCCAGCAAACTCAAGCTGAACAAGCCATTACGGCTGGTGCAGGTGTGATCCTAATGGTGAACTTGGACTCTGGTTCAGGTGCAGCCATTATCGAAAACGCGCGTTCGGCCGGTGTGAAAGTCATCGACTACGACCGTTTGACCATTGAAGGGCCCGGCGCTGACGTTTATGTTTCATTTGACAATGTTCAAGTAGGTGCCACGATGGGCGCCGTGCTTGAGCCACTGATCGATGCACAGGATGCTCCGAAAGTAGCTTACCTAAACGGTGGACCAACCGACAACAACGCCACCCTCTTCCGTGAGGGATATGACTCAGTTGCGCGGCCGAAAATTGACAGCGGTGCATGGGAATTTGTGGACGAGCAAGCGGTTCCCGGCTGGGATAATCAAGAAGCACTGGTGATCTTTGAGCAGATGTTAACCGCTGCAAACAATGAAATTACGGCCGTATTCGCAGCTAACGACGGCTTGGCTGGTGCTGTTATCCAAGCTTTGCAAAACGCAGGGATTGATCCAACAACAGTTCCAGTATCAGGTCAGGACGCTACCGTAGGCGGTATGCAGCAAGTTTTGGCCGGTAATCAATCAATGTCAGTGTATAAGCCAATTAAAGCTGAGGCCGAGATTGCTGCTCAAGCGGCTATCGCCTTGCTAAACGGCGAATCACTTGATTCATTGACCGGTGGCCTAACACTGAACAACGGTACAAACGATGTTCCTTTCATCGCGTTAGAGCCAATTGGTGTAACCAAAGAGAACATTGC
>JBCCSO010000123.1:0-10450 GCA_039199965.1 Chloroflexota bacterium
CGAGTAAAGCTAGGGTTTACCGTGCTGCAATCAACCCAAATTTTTTCCGGTTTGAGGTGATTTAAAAAGCCATTGGCCCCAACCGCACTATCCGTTACCGCTTCAGGATGGGCAAGCATGGTGAATATCACATCACGGTCACCGAAATCAGCCATGCTATCCGCCCACTTTGCACCAGTATCCAACAAGTCGGCCGCTTTTTCTTTTGTTCGATTGTGTACGGTCAAATCTACACCAGATTTGAGCAAGTTTATTGCCATGCGGCTCCCCATAATTCCTAAACCAATAAATCCGATTTTCATTGTGCCTCCGAAAGTTGTTTAAGTATGTTAGTCCAGTGCCTCGCACTGTTGGTGTGACAGTTTTTGATTTGATGAGCATCAGTTTAGGTGATTTAAAATCAGTAGTCCTTATCAAATGATAAGACAGAGAAAGTTCGACTAAAAACTAAAGTGATTGATGGATGATTTGAGCTAACTCTTTTGTTTTCACGGGATCAAGTTGATAAAAGGACCGGCTGATTCCCGTAGCAACCAAAAAGTAGTCAACCCAAGGTAGAAACTGATTCACATTTTTGGCCGTGATTCCACTTGCGATAGCCAAAGGGGCTGGCTGAATGGCTTGTTTCATATCTTGAATTTTTTGTATAGATGCCGCCTGACCGGTTGACGGCCCGCTAGTTGTGACCACATCCATGTAATTTTGACCGATGGACGCTGCTAATTGATGGTTTGCTATCGGCCGTTGATACTTGGATGCTACCCCTCCAAAATATTGCCCACGCCAACCTGATTTTGTCTTGGCTGCAAGAATTTGCTCTGCTTCTGGGTGTGCTTCTGATCTTTCATCGATTTCTGCATTGTCAGCCCAAACGGCCGCAACACTTGGATTGAGATGCTGAAAGACCTCTCTTGCGGGCAAATCGAGGCAGTTCACCCCCACAAACCAACTTGGCATGTGCTTTGTAACGTAGCTGTGAATATCGAGGAGCCTTCTAAAATCTAATTCGCGAATGCCATCTTCATTTTCATGGTTGATTAAAAACAGACCATCAGATCCTGCTTCATATGCGAGCAGTGCATTTTTAAGCGCCTGCCTTCGATTTTTGACGTGGATGACGGGGAAAAACTTTTTGTTAGATGGCACCATAGTGCTGAATCGTTTTGGCCGCTTGCTCTGCGCCAGCTTTGAGTGCATCTTCTATTGATCCACCCGTGAAGTAAGCCACTGTAAAACCCGCTTGAAACGCATCTCCACAGCCGGTTGTATCAACCAGTTTGGGAACTAAAATCGCAGGCTGGTAAATGATACTGCCTGATTGAATGGCCATGCTGCCTTCCTTTCCCAGCGTAATCACAAATTGTGTGTGAAATTTTTCAGCAATAGGTAGAAACGCATCGATTGTGTTTGGGTCACCGCTGATGAAAGCCAGATCAACATAAGGAAGGTAGGGCAAAATTTCGAGATGCTGGCCACTGTAATCAAACCAATCTCCGAAATCAACTACTCGTCTCCCCTTAAACTCTAAATCGCGAATGACTGCGTTAAACGTTTCTCTGGTGTATGAAATATCAAAGCGCGATACGAGGATGTCATGCTGCTGAATAAATTTGAGATCATCTGGGCATGGCTTGCAGGTGGCTAATACGTGCTGATGATAGCTGTTGGGGGGAAAGTAGCGTTCTCCATTTTCTAGAATTTCAATTTTACAGTGAGCTGACTTACCTAGTGCAACCGTGATATGGGAACAGTCTACGCACTCATCTGCAAGCTTTTGTAGAATCAGCTGTCCGTTGTTGTCATCACCAATGCAGCTAACAACTGAAACGTCGTCAAGTCCGCACCTTTTAGCCTGCACCGCAAAGTTGAGCGATATGCCACCTACGAACGTTTTGTCTAGCTGAGGATAGTAATCGGCCGATGATTCGCCTACAGAAACGAGAGAGATCACTGGATTGCCGCTTCTTTGGTGCGCGCATTTTTCAACCGCGACAGTGAGACTTCTGTCACGCCTAAATAAGTTGCTAGATGATATTGTGGAACCCGATCAACCAAATCTGGGTGTTTTTCTAGAAATTCTGAATATCGTTCGCCTGCACTTTTTTCTAACAGGCTCCGGGTGCGCAACTCTTTGCGGATCAACAAAAGCTCAGCCAGTTTGCGGCCCAATCGTTCAAAGACAAAATCTTCGTCATATAACGCAGTAAAGTCTTTGAAATTTGCGTACAGCATCGTTGTGTCTTCAATGGCCTGAATACCGTAGTAAAGCGGTAGCCCCAACGATGCGCTGGCTAACGGCCCTGCAAATTCGTTTTCTGCAATAAATGCTTTGTTGCTTTCTTTGCCATCGGCCGCCAAAAAATAGAAGCGAAGCAGCCCTTCACCCACGAAGATGAGCTCATGTTCTGTATCACCGGGCAGCGCGACATCCGCTTTTGCATCTGCTCGGCGGACTTTGAAGATGGAAGACAGCATTGCCCATTGTAATTCGGATAGAGGTGCCCACTGTTCAAAAGCATCTTTGAGGGCTTGTAAATGTTGGTCGATCATCATGTTTTAAATCTAAACATCCCGTGTCGAATGTCTCGAATAAGGTGCATGGCGTTTAATATCAAAGCCTTGTTTTCAGGCTTGTTTGGCCACAGGCTGGCCCCAGATGGATGGGGGAGAGGCACCACGTAGCGTCCGGCCGTTTCTCCTCGGTATGCCGTTACCACCTCGCCATCGCTGAAATTGAATTGTAGCGAATCGGCTAGCGCTTCAGGTGGAAAATAGACAGCGGTTCCGATCATCTCTGTTAGTTTTAGCTTTTTGGGGAACAGGAGTTGGATGGCAAGCTTGCCTACTAAGAGCATGAGTTTAGGTTGAACAAGTCTGACTTCAGTTTCAAGATAGGGCCGACAAAGGGCTTGTTCAGCCCTGCTGGGCACTCTGTCACCTTTTCCGTTTGGGTGTCGACCTGGATAGCACTTCGTCACGGCCGTCATGTACTGATTATCCCGGAAATCATCTTCGTCCCATTCTGCGTCTTGTAGCCATTTAAACAGTCGCTTGCCAGACCCAGCGTTAAACGGCCGCTTAACCTGCACCTCTGTGATACCGGGTGCCTGCCCAATCAGCATCGCTTCGGCCGAAATTTTGCCACGCATCACCGCACCGGGAACGATGTTGTGCCCCGCGTCTAAACACATGCGGCATTCGCGCATGGTTGAATGCAACTGCTCTAATTGATCCACTCCCTCATTATCCGCAGCTAGAGATAGTTTTCAATTCACTCAATCTAATTCAGATTTTAACAGCCAACTGCTAACTGTAATACATCAAAACATCATTCCTGTAACCGAAACGATGTTCTGATGTATGTGTGCCTAATCTCTAGATGAACTTACGAATTTGCTTTTAGTAATCAACACCATGGAAAGTTTTTCTTACGTTTGTACCGCGGTTTCTTCCAAGCTGTAGCGACCCAGATGGGTCAATTGGCGATACTAATAAGAGTCATTTCGATCAAAGACATTGGTCAAAAAGCTTGGGGGTATGCCATATTTGAACCCAAGGTAGAGTGCTTTCTCTACCTCATCCGTTGACATTGTCATGTACGGCATGACCGTTGATGGTTTTACAGTTAGCACAATTTTTTTATCGTCCTTGTCTCGTTCAATCATTTGAGTTTTTTTCGTTAGTGTGGTTACGATTTCTGTGAAACATATTGATTGGTTTTGTGAGAATTATTACTCAAGATTGTCTCATTTCTCTTCGTCCTACCAAATCCGATGGTATTAGTAATTTTTATGGTCGATGGTGTATTGATTGGTTGCTCGGCCGGGCAAAATTCCCACTCAAGAAAAATATCTCATTGCAAAATGAATAGGGAATCAATTGAGCGAACTGTGAAAATTGCGCGGTGCGGGTGTTTCATGTGTGCATCTCTATTAAATTGATCAGGGAATTTATCTTTGCAGTAGACTGTGTAGGTTTGAGAGTTTTGCTCACAATTAGAAACTGCGCAACATAAGCTGAGTCCACTGAAAAAAGGTGTTTTCGAGACCTGACAGGTTTAAAAATCTGCCTCTCAGCGCAGGAAACAACGGTCATAGAAACCTGTCAGGTCTTTTTTCAGCAAAGTCATAAGCTAAAAACAAAAAGAGCGGTCTCATTCTCAGAGCCGCTCTTTTCACTTTAAAGTAAGTTTGCCTATTTTCCTAGTCTAACGCATGACAGAAGGCAGGAATATCTTCTTATTTAACTCCTCAGGAACATCGATAGAAACCGTTTCATAGTTCGGCGTCATGTCCGCACCTTCAACAAGGTCAAGCGGTGTGTAGCTGGTATATTCAGGGAAGATCGTGCCCACGTTGTTGTTTTCAAAGCGCCGGATCAAGATTTCGCTTAGAACTTGGCGGTAGTCCGTCGTTACCGCAAGGTCTGCGTTGTCATATAGCTGATCGGTATGAAGGCCTGGCCACGTGCCGTGCAGCCCCCCTTTGACCTCACCACCCATGACCATCATGAACCCACCATGCCCGTGGTCGGTGCCTCGACTTTCGTTTTCTTTTAAGCGACGGCCGAACTCACTCATGCAAACAACAGAAACACGGTTGTTGTAATCGGTATTCGGGGCTGAGCCATTTAAGTCATCGTAGAATGCTTTCATCCCCTGAGAAAGTGTTTCAAAGCGATCTTCAAAAATGTTCTCTTGATTTTCGTGGGTGTCCCATCCACCATAATCAACCGTTGCCACGCGCAAACCAAGCTGTAGCTTGATCATTTGGGCGATGAGTTTTAGCTGATTGCCAAAGCTGTTGTTGGGGTAATCTGCGCCGTTTTCTGGCGTGTAGCTACCGATGCTGTTGAGTTCCACAATGTCGGCCGCGTCGAGCGCACTTAGACCAGAATTGTGCACAATTGAATTTTTGCTGCGGTACAGTGAGCGGAGTGCAATTCGCTGAGCTTCCCTTTCTGGATGAAAACCACGATCCATTTTGAAGTCACTCGTATTGCTCATCGACACTTTATTGTATGTACCAGATAGAGAGGTTGGGCTGATGTCACCCACGCCCAAAACCGGCATGAGGTCATTTTCCCAACCAGTTCCACTAGTCTTTAAGTGGCGTGTCAGCCAGCCGTTGGTGGCTGACTTGCTGCCGGGGGTTCCCAATTCCATGTACTGCATGGCATCAAAGTGGCTGCGCGTATTGCTGGGCATGCCCGTGGCTGGAATCAGGGCTAACTTATTGTCGGTGAATAGCTCGTACAAATGGGGGGCCACAGGAGAGAATCCTAAATTGCTGTTCCCAAGAGGCAACAGGCTTCCATCTCCACTGGCTGGAATTTTGAGCTCAGCACGCGCCGCTTCATAGTGAGCCCTGTCTTCGCCACCCATTGGGGTGATTACGCTGAGAGCGTCACATCCCCCACGTAAAAAGATGACCACCATGATGTTTTGATTAGGCTCATCTTCTGGGCTACCAAACACCACCCGATTCATTTGTGAGCCAGCCATCGCTGCAATTGCACTGGAGCAGCCTACCAGAAATCCGCGTCTTGAAGTTTTAAACATGATCTTATTGACAACTGTTACAGGAAAAGATGTTAATGCCTGGAACCGTTGGGATAATTTTTATTTCCAGTAAAAATCAGGTGCACAACAAATAAGTGCGACCATCATTCGCAAGCGTTCCTGAGTGCTTTGATCATCATCAAGTGGGAGCTCATAGTCAGGGTTAAACCCATTGCCCATAAAATCAACCACTTCTTGACGATCTGCCGAATCCATTGTGCGGCCCAAGATGCGCTCAATCCAATAATCAGCTAATTCCTCGGCGGTGCGTTTGTCTGAAGGTGTTGGACCAAGAATGTCAATGTAATAATCATTTGCAATGTCAGATGTAGTGATTGCGGCATCTTCGTTATCTGTGTCCCGTGAGATCATGTAATTGATCATGCGCCATGCATAAACCCTGGGTGCTGAACTCATCCAAGCTTCTTTAAAGTCTGGATACCCATCAGGTGGCCCCCATGCAAATAGACGCTGGCCGGTATCATTGTAATAACCAAGAAAGTTACCGGTAGTTCCATGATCCATGCGGAAGGTCATATTTAAGTTTGTCGCTCGGAAAAAGCTAACGGCAATTTCAAACGGCCGTTTGACCTTGTCACCCCATGTACTTCTGAAATCTGCTGACATAAGAATGTACCGATAAACTTGGGTGAGCTGATCGGCCGCAAATCGATTATCGTAGAAGACTTCGGCTGCTCCTAACACAACGCTGTCTGGCGCATCATCCCCAATAAGGCGCGTTACGAGCTTGCGACAGATGTATCGGGCAGTCCCGGGATGATAAGCGACCAAATCAAGAACATCTTCTCCATCCTTTTCAGCTTCTTGATCGGGCTCAATTTCATACCAAAGTACCCGCTTTTGGTAGCGATCATGGTCATCGTTTCGATAAACAAACGAACCATCATCAGCATCACCTAACCAAATGCTGTAGCTGACTGACCATCCAGTAAAGGCACGGGACGCTTCATACACATCATCATCCACATAGCCCAGCGGGACTTCATTTTCATCTCTTGGCACGCTACTTTGAGAGACTGTTCCAAAATAGTTTTCAGCACCCAATGTATGCAGCTCAAAAAGCTCGCGCGCATAGTTTTCGTTTGCACCTGCATCTGTACTTTTATAGTTATCTAAGTAGATAAGCATAGCGGTGCTGCGAGCCGTGCCTTCAAGGAACGCGCGAAAATTGCCAAACATGTTTGGCCGGATAACCCCTTCAACCATCTCGACAATCATCGACTCCATTCCATCGCTGAGGCCGTAAATGTTGAAATGATTAACCCAAAAGTCCGAAATGAACTCTTTAAACTGCTTCTTTGAATATACCGCACGTAGAAACGTAGCGCGTTCTAATTCACGCACTGGCTGTTGGCGCGTGTTGTAGTCCTGTCTGCGATGCTCAAGCCATAGCTCTGTACGGCTTTTAGTAAGTGTTTCAAAATTGGCTTCAGCCATTCGGGTTTCGAACTCTGTATCATCAATCGATTCGTGATCAAGCTGCTCTTCTACGTAGCTTGTAATTCGTTCAAGGTTGGTTGAACCACGCTGATTGAATGCCGCAATTTCACCGGGGGTTGGTCCAAACCCCATTTTGTTTAGCACAATAACGGCCGTTGATGGGGTCGGTGGTGTGTAATCCGTGGCTTGAAGATCATAATCTGGGGTTGAATCAATGGCCTCAGTTGCTTTAGGGGCCATCGCTGCAACCGGACCTGCGGCTAGCGTTGATGCGGCTCCGGCTGCGGCCGTGATACCGACCCCTTTTAGGAAGTCTCGCCGATGTTTATTTTTTGCTCTTTTGTCAAATTCGTTAGACATAAAAGAACTCCTCGCTTTAATAATTCAATTGTTCCACTAGTCTTTTGCGATGGGCTGGTTGCAATGCATAGGGAAAAGAATGGATGACAGTTACAGGTCGATCTTATTACGTAACAGAGCAAGCCCTTGTAGTGAAAGCTACACAAATTCTGGTCATTATGAACAATTGGTCCTGTAAAGTAAAAGATAGCAGCCCTGCCTGTTTTGAGTGTTAGACGTGATTACAGGTTGCTCTGTTAATTGATTAATACGCGCAGTATCATCACCTGACGTGATGCGTGTTGCGTTAAATCAATATCTAAGCAACAAGCACCACGTTTTAAAGAGCTAACTTAGGTGCTGCTGAACCACTACATTTAATAAAAAATGGGGTTAGTGAAATCTCATATTAAAACATGAAAACGGTGCTGCTTTGATTTCTAGTCGCCAATGTAACTTGTTGAGGAAAAAGAGACTGTAACCCCCATTATCGAGACTAAATTTCTTTCAGGCATTGCTATTGTTTAGTTGTGATCGTACAGTCTACAATTGTGAAGTTAGGGGATCGATCTAAATATAGATTGTTCGAGAGGAGAATAGGCGTGAAAGAATATTTTTATGTTCCATCAGGAATCATTTTTCTAGTTTCATTTGTGGTGATCATGATGTTTGCCGCACCCAGTTATGGGAATAACGGGGTAGATAGAATTGCACCGGCTACATTCGGCACAATTTCGGCTGATGGTAGCATCATGGCCATTGTTTCTGCTGATCCGCTCAGCGAGAATGATACGAATAATGACCCAGATGTTTACATGCATGAGGTTGCAACAGGTGCGACAACTCTAGTTTCAGTGGCTGATGATGACTCACCAATCGGTGGACCAGTGCTCGATCAGCCAGCTATCTCTGAGGACGGCCGATATATTGCCTTTAGCACCAGCAGCCCGCTCAATGCGTCTGACACAAACAACCGGAACGATATTTATGTCTATGATCGCACAACGGGAGAAAATCTGCGTGTTTCAGTAGATTCTGACGGCAATGAAGGTTCAGAGGGGAGCTATACCCCAGCCATGTCGGCCGATGGTCGGCACATCGCTTTTACATCAGATGCTTCTCTGACTCCGAATGATATGGCATTTCGAGACGTATTTGTACATGATCGGGACACAGATCGAAACGGCATTTTCGATGAAGCCGGTGGAACAAATACCGTTTTGATCTCAGTAGCAGATAACGGTATGGGTGCGATCGGGAACAGCAGTGGCAAAATTGATATATCAGCTGATGGTCGGCACGTTACCTTCCAATCTTTAGCAAATAACTTGAATTCAAATGTCCAATCGGCCCCGTTTGCGAGCAATATTTTTGTGCATGACCGTGACGCGGATGGAGACGGCATTTATGACGAGGCAGGTGCAATTAATACGTTTCAAGTGACATCGAACATGAATGTTGTGTTGACAGAGGCTGAATCCAAAAACCCAGATATGTCGGCCGATGGGCGCTACATCGTTTTTGACTCACTTGCTGATGATGTTACGCCAGATGCCGGTGATTCATGCCCCGAAGCAAACTGCGTGAACGTATTTATGTTTGACCGTGATAGTGATGAAAACGGCATTTTCGATGAACTAAACGGTACAGAAATGGCCCTAGTCTCCCGTGGTGATGTAGGAGAGCTACTGGTTGCAAACGAGCCTATTATTTCGGCTGATGGGTCAACCCTTGTTTTCCGCCGACCTACAGGAAGCACCGACTGCCAAATGATTAGACGAATTTTGGCTACAGGGCAGAATAACTGCCTGAGCCTTACCTATACATCGATGCTGACCTCGGGCATCTTTATGCGACCAAGTATGACGGCTGATGGAGAACAAGTAACATTTATTTCAAACGCGGGTGATCTTGTTCCAGACGGTGAATTTGTAAGTACCCTCTACTTTTTTACAGCTTCAGATATTGTTGCACCCACGCCCACTACATCAACTACTCCCACATATACACCCACCTTTTTCCAGCCTAATCCATGTGATTGCACGCTTCATAAACTCATGACGAATTGTGAGTTTCGCCCCAGAAACCGATCTTCTTCGCTATCACTTTTTGAAGTAGTTGACACTTACTATCTTGTCCGTGACCGGGCCTTGTCTGGGTCAGTCGTGGGCAACAGCATGATCACTGATTACTATGGGCATGATGCTGAATTAACCAGTATTGTCTTTGCTGATGCAGCTCTTAGGACCGACGCGTTTGATCTTATTACCGATTGGCAGCCGTATTTAGCAGATTATGTAGAAGGGAATGGCTCTGCCACTTTGCCTGCGTCGCTGCTCAGCGATACGGAATCTGTATTGGATCGCATTACTGACGCTGGATCACCGGAACTAAAGGAGACTATCGCCCAGCAGCGCGAGAATGTAGGCGATTTAGAGCAATATGCGGGTATGTCGCTTGATGAAGCGGCCGACGCTATTCTTGGACACACAATCTATTTGCCCATGATAGATCGATGATTATTTCTTTTCGATAGTCCAAGAGACGATATAGCATCCCATTAAAATGACGGCCGCCATCGCTTGAAATGTTGTTTCGTAACCGACAAGCATGATCAAAAAACCCGCCATAATGGGTCCAGCAATTTTGCTTCCGTTTTGCAGCGTCCCCAGAAATCCCAGCCCGGCCCCTGTATTCTGCTCATCGATTTGATCTGCAATCATGGCGGTTGAGGCGGGTATGATCAGCGCTTCAGCCAAGCCCAGTAGCACGGCTGCTCCAAAAAAGACTGCAAAATGTGCTGAGAAAGTCAGCATGATAAGGGCCATCGCCAGCCCAACGGCCGCTAGGCTGATCACACGCAGCGGCCGGTAGCGATCTGCCATCCAGCTTAATGAGGGCTTGGCGATCATCGTAACCGTTTGCTGCACTGTAAAAAATAACCCAGCTTCCAGCACATTCCGGCCGACGCTCAGCGCATAAATGGGCAAAAACGCTTTGGCCGTGTAGGTTACCATGTTGTTGACCGCTTCAAAACTCCCGGCTAGCCAAACGGCTGGAGTCATGGCGGCTGTTCCTAGCCCTGACTTA
>JBCCSO010000124.1:0-10384 GCA_039199965.1 Chloroflexota bacterium
GATGCAACCCCGGCCGAAAAAGACCAGATCATCAAAGACTTTAAGCAAGCGCTGGATGACACCGGTATCGTCGTACCGATGGCGACTACCAATCTGTTTAGCGACCCTGCTTTTAAGGATGGGGCATTCACGGCCAATGATCCGAAGGTGCGCGCATACGCGTTGCAGAAAACGATGAATGCCATCGATATGGGTGTTGATTTAGGGGCAAAGGTCTATGTCTTCTGGGGCGGCCGAGAAGGCACCGAGACAGATGCTGCGAAAGACCCCATCGAAGCTATCAAGCGCAGCCGGGAAGCGATGAACTTCCTGTGCGAATACGTTAAAGATCAGGGATACGATCTGAAGTTTGCCCTTGAGGCCAAGCCCAACGAGCCGCGCGGCGACATCTACAACGCCACCACGGGCAACATGCTGGCCTTTATTGAAACGCTCGACAACCCAGAGATGGTGGGTGTTAATCCTGAGGTAGCGCACGAGCACATGGCGGGGCTGAACTTTACCCATCATGTGGCGCAGGCCATCGAAAATGATAAGCTGTTTCATATCGACCTGAACGACCAAGCGTTCGGCCGGTATGACCAAGATTTCCGCTTTGCGGCTGTTAATTTAAAGAGCGCATTCTTCCTAGTGAAATTGCTGGAAGACAGTGGTTATGCTGGCAACAAGCATTTTGACGCTCACGCTTACCGCACATCTGACTATGAAGATGTTAAGGCGTTTGCGCGAGGCTGCATGCGCAACTACTTGATCTTGAAAGAAAAAGTTGAGCGCTGGAATGCGGATTCTGAAATTCAAGCGCTGCTAGCTGAAATCAACGCGGACGATGGCTCAACCGATGCGTTTAAAGGGAAATATTCGTCGGAAAAAGCGGCCGCCTTAAAAGCTACATCGTTTGATCGGGCAGCATTGGGTGCACGTGGCTTCCCGTATGAGGCACTGGACCAGCTTACTGTCGAGATTCTTTTGGGTGTGCGCTAATGAGTTACTTTATCGGAATTGACTCATCAACGACGGCGACCAAGGCGCTGTTGATGGATGCTGGGGGTGGGGTGATTAGTATCGCCTCATCCAGCTATGATTATCAGACTCCGTATCCGCTATGGAGTGAGCAGGACCCAGAGCTGTGGTGGCTGGCGACGGCCGAAAGCATCCGCAAAGTGCTGCTGGAGTCAGAAATTAATCCGGCCGACGTGAAGGGAGTCGGACTCACTGGGCAAATGCACGGATTGGTTCTGCTCGATGGCGACAAGCAGGTGCTGCGGCCGGCGATTTTGTGGAACGATCAACGCACCAGCGCAGAATGTGAAGAGATGCGGGAGTTAGTGGGCAAGAGCAAGCTGATTGATATTACCGGAAATGACGCGCTGCCAGGATTTTTAGGGCCCAAGATTTTATGGGTCAAGAAGCATGAGCCGGAAATTTATGATCAGATTAAAACGATCCTTTTGCCTAAAGATTATGTTCGCTACAAGCTAACGGGTGTGTTTGCTACAGACAAAGCAGGTGGGGCTGGCACTCAGCTCTTTGATGTGCGCCAGCGGACATGGTCGGCCGAACTGCTGGAAACGCTTGGGTTTAACCCTGATTGGTTTCCCGCCACGTTTGAAGGGACAGAGGTGACCGGGACGGTTCATCAAGCGGCTTCAGTTGTAACCGGCTTACCCGTTGGCGTCCCGATTTTTGGTGGAGGTGGCGATCAAGCTGCCAGTGCGGTTGGCACCGGCGCGATCAAAGAAGGGGTTGTCTCTTTGTCTTTGGGCACATCTGGGGTTGTGTTTGCCTCTGTCGATCAACCGCTGATTGAGCCGAACGGCAAGCTTCACGCCTTTTGTCACGCCATCCCCGAAAAGTGGCACCTGATGGGGGTTATGCTGTCGGCCGCTGGCAGTATGCGCTGGCACCATGATACCCACGCCCCAGAGTTGGATTATGATACGTTTACTCAGCCGGTTGACCTAGTTCCGGCCGGGAGCAACGGGCTACTATTTCTGCCCTATCTTACCGGTGAGCGAACCCCCTATCCTGACCCACTGGCGCGTGGCGCATTTATTGGATTAACGGTGCGCCACACGCAGGCCCATATGACCCGTGCGGTCATGGAGGGTGTAGCATTTGGTATGCGGGATATGTTTGAACTCATGAAGCAGGTCGGGCTATCTGGGATGTCTCAGGTGCGGGTGTCAGGCGGCGGCTCTAAGAGCCGGCTGTGGAGGCAGATTTTAGCGGATGTTCTAGATGCTGAGATGGTGACGATCAACACGGCCGAAGGTGCTGCTTACGGTGCGGGGCTGTTGGCAGCTGTGGGTGCTGGCAATTGGACGTCGGTGGATGACGCGGTCAATGAATCGATCAAAATTACCGGCTCAACACGGCCGGGAGAGGATCAAGAGATTTATGATGATACCTACCAAGTTTATCGTGAGATGTATCCAAAATTGAAGGGTACGTTTGCGGTACTGTCTGATTTAGATCGCTAACCCTCTGGTATAAACAAATTCATTTTGACGGGTAGTGTGGTCGGCATTTCGCTTAACTACCCCGGCATAGAGTGCTTTCTTATAAACCGGCCAGAGGGCATCCATCATCTTTTGCGTGTTTGTACTTGTTGCTGTGTCAAGGATGGGTCGATGGAAATTCTTGACACAGGCTAAAACGGCTCATCTGGATGAAATTTTCATCGAGTAATGGCCATCTGCTAAATTATCGGTCATTTTACGAACGCGAGAGGGAGCTTATTGAAGGTCTTCCTACTAAAGCTGAAGCACAAACTAAAGCTAAAGCACCAATACGACTTTGTGCTGGAGATTGCTCCAGATACCTTAGAGGCTGCCTAACTAAAATAAGCACGTACTAATCTAGCCTAAAGGACGCCTCTAAACCCATCATAAAAAGTTACGTTTCACAAAATGAACAGCCTTTATTTCATGATATGTTATATTCTGCAGTAGATGCCGAAAATCAATTTTAAACGGGAAAAGTATTCCCAAAATTTCCTTTTTAGTTTATGATTTTAAGTCTACGCGTAGGAATATCTTAGCAAACATCTTGAAATAACTCCTAGCGAAATTGAACCTAATGACGTGCAAAAAAGGCTGATTTGCACTCAGTTGGGTACAAAGCTGGGATCTATATTGAGAGTCTCATACACAGGCAAGCTTTAAAATTATGCTAAAGCGTATTTTAAAAGGACCAGAAAATCACTCAATAAACCAAACGTTTTCGAGTCGAATGCTTTACTTCTCATATCTTATTGGGTTGATGGCATCGGTCTGCCTGATTGCCGTTTACGCGATTAGAGGGCTCACATACGATGAGAGTGACCAGTTATACTCTTATCCTGTTGAATTGATCTGGGTGCCGATTGCTGAAGGGATTGCTATATTTTTAGTTCTGCTTCTTTGCCTGTATCTGCTGTTTAAAAATTACGCTACCTTATCAACGCGCATTTTTTTAGTTGCTGTGTCGATTTTGATGTACATCCCACCTTTCGTGACCGATGCTGGCTTTTACGATCCTGTCTTTAATTTTGTCTATTTGACGCTCGTTTTTGCATCTGTGTTTCTCACTAGGTTTGATATTATTGCAATCACAGTAGCCTACTTAGTCGTGATTACGATCTGTTTCTGGGGACATAATGAGGGATGGATTGCCGGACAATTTGACCCGCCAGGGCTAGACCGATTGCTGGTTGAATATTCATCAATCATTGTCACATCTGTTGTTTTGCAAATTACGATACGCCAAATTTTGGTTAGTGCAGATCGTTTGCGCACGCTCAATTCAGAGCTTGAAGTTTACCGCGATAGGCTGGAGGAGCTGGTTTATGATCGAACTGCAAAACTTAACGAGGAACGGGATAAGGCTCAAGAGGCGAATAAAGCCAAGTCGAAGTTTTTAGCTAATATGAGTCATGAGCTCAGAACCCCGCTTAATGCCATCATTGGGTACAGTGAGATGATGGAGGAGGAGCTTTCTGATATGGATGGTGCCGAACATTTAGCGGCCGATGCGCTGCGGATTGAGTTCTCTGGTCGTCATTTATTGGGGCTAATCAACAACGTGCTCAATATTTCAAAAATTGAAGCCCAAAAAATGGAGGTCAACGTTGGAGAATTTAAGTTAGATCGATTAATTGAAGAGGTGGTGATCACCATCAAACCGTTAATCGATACAAGTTCAAACGTGTTTGTGATAGAAAACGGATTGGGCCACTTCTTGCTGAATACAGATGGACAGAAGCTAAAGCAGATATTAATCAATTTGTTAAGCAATGCGTTTAAATTCACGGAAGATGGGGATGTTACGCTGTACGTTCGGATTGCGGCCGATGAGCACGATCTTGTTGAATTTCAGGTTATTGACACAGGGATTGGAATTCCAGACGCATTTCTTGAAAAGCTGTTTATGCCGTTTGATCAAGTCGACAATTCTGTGTCCCGACAGTTCGATGGGACTGGCCTTGGCTTGGCTCTCTCTCAGAGATTCGCTGAATGTTTGGGCGGTGAAATTTCTGTAGAGTCTCACGTTGATCAAGGTAGTAAATTTGCTTTGAAAATACCGATTAATTTGGCTGTTCCGGCTGATGTTGTTTGACGTTGGTCGCACGTCCGGTGGTAGCTTAAGATCTATTACATTAGAGTTATGCGGAGAAGTCTTGAATAAGCGATCATTTTCAGAGGTGCTCTGGCGCATTTACAATCGGCCGGACCGGCCGCTTCCGTTCGCTTACGGGGGCAATCTGCCCTGGGACAATCCTGAATTTTCGGCCCGCATGCTGCGTGAGCACCTCACTCAAGAACACGGTGCGGCTTCTCGAAAATCAGAAGAAATTTTACTCCAAACCGACTGGCTGTGGCGCAATATCGGCTTGACTGTGGGAAATCACCTCCTAGATGTAACATGTGGCCCCGGGCTGTATGCGGCTGAGTTTGCTCAACGTGGTTTGCGGGTCACTGGTACAGATTTTGGTCCGGCGGCCGTCGCATATGCACGCCAGCTTGCTATCGATAAAGGTGTTGATTCACAGGTTGAAGTAGTGGAAACAGATGTTCGGACGTGGCACTATCCGGCCGGAGTATACGATCACGCGATCATGCTGTATGGTCAGCTGGCGGTAATGACCAAAGATGAGGCGCAAACTGTTCTAGAGGGCATTTGCAACTCTCTCAAGCCGGATGGCTGTCTGGTGATTGAGCTGCTCAATCAGGAAAGAGTGGACAAGAAAGACAGTACGTGGTGGTATACAGACGAAAAGCGACTGTGGGGAGATGCGCCGTTTATGCTGCTAGGTGAGCGAAAGTGGTACGCTGAGGATCAAATTTCACTCGAACGCTACTATACGATTCACCTTGAAACTGGGGAGCTGGAAGAGGTTGTGCTGTGTGATCAAACCTACTCGAGTAGCGAAATGGATAAGATGCTTACAAAAGCAGGGTTTAGCCACGTGAAAATCTTTGAAAAATGGGATAATCT
Source organism: Chloroflexota bacterium (assembly GCA_039199965.1). Taxonomy (GTDB): domain Bacteria; phylum Chloroflexota; class Anaerolineae; order Promineifilales; family Promineifilaceae; genus WTJY01. Next base: position 5,476 of record JBCCSO010000124.1, read on the forward strand.
ACCTTTATATGACGCAGATGAATGGACTGTTTACATTGCTAAAAAGTAGTTGAATGATCCATTGAGCCTCTACCATCTTGGCGACCACTAAGATCAATTTGTGGATCAGCCCAAAAGCAAAGCAACATCAACTATGAAAAAGCCAATCTGTAATTGGCACGTAAGCGAAGCGACATCAATCATGAAAATTTTATTTATCTCAGCTGAAGTTTATCCATTTGCCAAGCGTGGTGGTCTTGCTGACGTGGCTGGCTCCCTGCCCAAAGCACTTGAAAAAATGGGGCACGAGGTTCGTATTGTTATGCCAGCCTATGGCATGATTGAGAGGGGATATACAGATGGTTCGCTCGATATTCGGCCGATGTCGATTGATCTGAACATACAGGTAGACGGCAATTACATTGAGGCTGGAGCATTTACTGGTATTCTACCCGGCTCAGAAATCCCCGTTTATTTCATTGCGCATCAGTCTATGTTGGGGCGCGACCAGATCTACGGATATGATGATGATGCGTATCGATTCTCTTTCTTTAGCAAAGCGGCCCTTCAGTTTGTGGTTGAGTCGCTGGTTTGGAAGCCAGATGTTCTTCATGCGCATGATTGGCACACTGCCCCGGCCGTAACTTGGTTAGCCACGGCCGGTCAAACTAACCCAAAGTATCAAGGGATCAAATCGCTTTTTACGATTCACAATTTAGCCCATCACGGCAAAACAAGCTGGCATATTTTCGACTACCTTCAGCTACACACTCATTCCTTAACCGAAGAGTCTTATAACGAAGTTGACTTTATGGCGCGGGGCATCTATCACGCCAACAAAGTTAATACTGTAAGTCCAACTTATGCTGAGGAAATCATGACCAGTGCTGGGGGCACCGGATTAGATGGCCTGCTGCGCCATCGCTATGCAGATGTGTCCGGAATCTTGAACGGCTTGGATACTGTTGTATGGAATCCGTCTAAAGATCAAAATCTGGAAGCCCGCTATTCAGTAAACAAGCGCCACCCCAGAACAAAAAATAAGGCCAAATTGCAGAAGGAGTTGGGCTTAGAAGTAGACGCTTCGATCCCTATTTTGGGCATGATCTCTCGCTTAGATTATCAAAAGGGGCTTGATATCATGGGTGAGGTAGTTTATCGCTTACTGGAAGGGGAGTGCGGCCCGGTTCAAATTGTAATTTTAGGCAGTGGTCAACCTGAATATGAGCAGATGTTTCGTCAGTTTGCAGAGCGATATCCGGATAAGATGGCGGCTGTCTTCGCCTACAGGGCTGATCTGGCGCCGTTGATTTATGCGGGTAGTGATATGTTCTTTATGCCGTCTCTGTTTGAGCCGTGTGGCTTGGGACAGCTAATTTCTATGCGCTATGGCACTGTACCCATCGTGCGGGCTACTGGCGGACTAGCCGACACAGTTGAGGATGAAGAGACCGGGTTTGTTTTTGATCACTACTCAACCAACTCTTTCTGGCTTGCGGTGCAAAAAGCAATTTATGTCTACAACGTTGATCCTGATCGATGGAAAAAGATCCAGAAAAACGGGATGCTACAAGATTACTCATGGCAAAAATCAGCTGAGGATTACGTTGATCTGTACGAACAGATGGTAAACGGATGATCAGGAGTCTAACTGGTATGAAAGCCTTCTGGGTTGTCTGGGTCGGACAGCTCGTCTCTTTGGTTTCTACATCGATGGTAAATTTTGGGTTGACCATTTGGGCGTTTGAAGAAACAGGGTTGGCTACAGCTTTAGCCCTTGTTAGCGTTTTCATGATGGTGCCCCTGATCGCCTTGAGCCCAGTCTCTGGCGTGATTGTTGACCGTTCTAATCGCAAGCTAATGATGATTGTCAGCGATGCGGGGGCTGGGCTGGCCACGATAATCGTTCTGATCTTGTTTTCACTAAATGCATTAGAGGTGTGGCATCTTTATGTATCGGCCTTCATCGTCGGCGTTTCGCAAACATTCCAGTGGCCTGCGATGTCCTCTGCCATCACAACAATGATTCCTAAAGAGCAGTTTGGCCGAGCCCATGGTCTCATTTCTTTGGCCGATGGAGGGGCTCAGATTTTTGGCCCCATTGCGGCCGCAGCCGTATATGGTTTTTTTGGCTTGGGTCTCTTGCTCTGGATAGACATATTCACTTTTAGTTTTGCCATTATCATGCTGTTGCTGGCTGTTATCCCCCAGCCACAGCAGTCGGCCGAAGGGGTTTCTAGCCAAGGCAGCTTTTGGTCAGAGATGGTATACGGCTTTAGATTTATTTACGAACGGAAATCTCTGCTGGGGCTCCAACTGGTGTTTATGTTCGGCAACTTCTTTGCAACCATTGGCTTCACCCTGCTGGCTCCGTTGATCTTGACCCGAACCAACAACAATGAGCTTATCCTTGGCACTGTGCAATCGATAGGTGCTTTAGGTGGCGTGGCCGGTGCGTTGATCATGAGCGCGTGGGGTGGCCCTAAGAAATTGGTCTACGGGGTGTTGGTTGGCTGGACACTAAGTGGGGCTATCGGCATGATCCCTATGGGCATTGCACGTGACACGTTCACTTGGGCCACTTTCTCATTTATTGCGGCTCTAATTGTTCCAATTCTAAACGGCTCAAACCAAGCGATCTGGCAGCGCAAGGTTCCAGCCGATGTTCAGGGGCGCGTTTTTTCAATTCGGCGCATGATTGCGTGGCTGGTGAACCCTATCGGGGCACTACTAGCGGGTGTCGCGGCCGATAATTACTTTGAGCCCGCCTTTTTGAATGGTGGGGGGGTGGCCACAGCATTTGGCTGGCTGGTTGGCACTGGGCCGGGGGCTGGCATGGGGCTAATGTGGGTTATTTCTGGCGTTTGTGTTGTTGCTGTCAGCCTCGTCTCGTTTACATTTCCTACAGTTAGGCAAGTCGATGAGCTGATGAAAGACGTGGTCTAATTTGAGTCAGTGGTGTGCATACTCTTTCAACTATGCTGGTTAAGATAAAAATCTGCTCAAGCCGATTAAAATCATCTTTAGTGGCTAAAATGAAACGACTAAACGATTATGGCTGCCGTAACAGTTCAGCCTAACACACGACTATTCAAATTAGGCGCGATCAGTTTTTTCAGACTGAAGCTGATCGATAGCCTCATCCAATGAATCTCCCAAATCATTCCCTACCGTTTGACTCATCTTTTTCATGTATTGCCCCACGGCTACTGGATCGTTCTCATCAATGGCTGACAGAACTGCGCCTTCTGTGAGGACATCAAGATGGGCTTCATCCCCTTTAGCGATCGCTATGCGGCCGATTCTTCGCGTTGTCTTGTCGCTTTGACAGGTAGGGCAAGGATGAGCCGAGGCGGCCGCGTAGGCAGACAGGCTCTTGTATTCAAGCGAAAACGGCCGCTGACAAGTCAGGCACTTAAAGTCGTAAATTGGCATGGGTTTAAATTAAGTTATATTCAAAATTAGAAGAATTTATGTAACTCAAGATTAGTACACTAGTCATATCTGGATCGCTAAGGTCATAGTGGACTAATATCTTAAAATTGCACATGTGTGAAAATTTAAGGGAAAATCCAAAATTAGGACCTTATCAATTATCCATATTCTATCGACAGTGTATAATACTTGAAATTATGGTACGCAGGTAACACCCTCAAACCATCACCCAGAATAGTATTTCATATGGAAGAAGACGATCTCGAAGGCAAATCGCACTCAGAGCGGCTAGAAGCGCTTTATCAAATTAGCTCACGGCTTGGGAGCACTCTTGACTTGCAAGAGTTGCTCAACCTTGTCATTGATTCGGTGATCCAGCTAACTGGTGCAGAACGTGGATTTATCGTTCTAATAGATGAGTGGGGTCGGCTGCAGACCATGGCTGCGCGTTTCAATGACGACACAGAAGTGGTTGAGAACAAAATCCCAGTCAGTCGAACAATCGTACAGCGCGTTGTTGCCACAGGTGAATCTGTTGTAACCAGCAATGCACAAGACGATCCACGCTTTGGAGATCGTGCCAGCGTGATTGGCTATCAATTCCGCTCAATTATGTGTGCTCCACTTAAAGCACGTGGCAAAGTGTCTGGTGCTGTTTTTGTCGACAATCGGCTTATGAGTGGGGTGTTTAACGATGATGACTTGGATCTGTTGGTGACTTTTGCTAATCAAGCAGCAATGGCGATTGACAATGCTCAACTATTTCAACAAACAGATCAAGAGCTAAATCGACGTGTTGAAGAGTTAACCCTTTTTCAGAGCATTGATCGTGAGCTGCACAAGTCACTCGATATGCAGCAGACGCTTGACTTGGTGCTGAATTGGGCGGTCCGTTTAACAGATGCAGAGTGGGGTGCAGTTGGCCTAATCGAAAAAAACGAAGCGCGACTGTCGGCAGAACGCGTACTGATGGTTTTTTCTTACGAAGGTGACGAAGAAACATCACTAAAAGGCTCAAAGATACCGCTTGATCATCCCACTGTGGCAAAAGTATTGCAGACGGAAGATGCAGTCCACGTCCGCGAATCAACAACAGAGCAAACACTTGGTGGAAATGAAGGGTTTGCCCAACTAGCAGTTCCTATCCGCCTAGATGGCAAGGTAAATGGCATCATTATTCTCGAAAGCAATTATTCGACCCGCTTTGCAGACAGTGACATCGACTTCGTCAACCGTCTGTCAGACCGCGCGGCCGTGGCTATTGGGAACTCTCGCCTGTACCTGCGTCTACAAAAAGCGATTGAGGCGCGCAATACCTTTATTTCGCTGATGACGCATGAGCTGCGTATTCCATTAACGTCAATTCGTGGCTATGCCGATCTGCTTGCCCGCCAGTTGGTTGGTCCGTTAACTGACCAGCAAGAAAACTTTATTGAAATTATCCGGCGGAATATTTCAAGAATGAGCGCTCTGATTAGCGACTTGTCAGACATCA
>JBCCSO010000125.1:0-10235 GCA_039199965.1 Chloroflexota bacterium
CGGTTCCCTGCTTCGCCTTTGGTTAGAAGCTCCGGGGCAACCACCACTTTTTTCAGGAGATGGGGGGCATATTCGGCCGCAGTCAGGGCCCCGCGTAAGCCATCGACAAATCCTTCACCCGTTTGCTGGCGCACCTTCTTCTGCTTCAGCTTCCGGATGTGTTTGACCAGCGGGTTTGAGGTGGAAGTGATCATGCGGGAGTAGGCAATTTGACAAGACCTGACAGGTTTTTAAAACCTGTCAGGTCTAAATGGTTTACTGAGAGGTAAAGACGTTTTTGAGCACCTGATCAACCCGATCCACCTTGATGAAGTTCAGGTCACGGCGCAGATGGGACGGAATGCTCTCGATATCGCTTTCATTGCGTGTGGGCAAGATGAAGTCCCGGATGCCCATGCGGCGGGCGGCAAGTGCTTTTTCGCGGATGCCGCCTACGGGCAGCACGCGGCCGCGCAGCGTGATCTCGCCCGTCATGCCGATGTCGCGCCGAAGCGGTTTGCCGGTGAAGGCAGAGATTAACGCAGAGGCCAGCGCAACCCCGGCCGAAGGGCCATCTTTTGGTACCGCCCCGTCCGGTACGTGAATATGAATGTCCGTTTTGTCAAAGACTTCTGATTCTAGCCCTAAGTGTTCGGCCATTGAGCGGGTGTAGGTGAGTGCCGCGCGAGCCGATTCTTGCATTACATCGCCTAACTGGCCGGTTAGGGTTAGGCCACCTTTGCCCGGCATGAGATTCACTTCGATGTACATCACATCGCCGCCGGTAGCGGTCCAGGCCATTCCGTTGGCCACACCAATTTCATCTTCGTCACGAATTTTACGCTCAGACAGCGGTGGTGAGCCCAGCAGGTCAACAATTTGATTGGCCGTGATTCGTTTTGGATGGCGGCGTTTCTCGGCTACGCGACGAGCGATCTTACGGCAGACGTTGGCGATTTCACGCTCAAGGCTGCGCACGCCTGCTTCCCACGTGTATTGCCGAATCAATATTTTGAGCGCTTCGTCATCAAAGCGTAGCTTGGCATTGAGCAGCCCGTGTAGTTCAAGCTGGCGTGGAATCAAGAAGTTCCGTGCGATTTCAATTTTTTCTTCTTCTAGATAGCTTCTGTACTCGATGACCTCCATCCGGTCTAGTAAGGGGGTTGGGATGGAATCGAGTGTGTTGGCCGTGGTAATAAACATCACTTTTGATAGATCAAAATCTAGATCAAGGTAGTGGTCTGCAAAGGTGTTATTTTGTTCTGGGTCTAACACCTCAAGTAGTGCGGATGCGGGATCGCCGCGAAAGTCGCTGCTGAGTTTGTCGATTTCGTCAAGCATAAAGAGCGGATTGCTGGTTCCGGCTTTACGTACGGCCTGAATGATCCGGCCAGGTAGCGCCCCGATGTACGTGCGACGGTGGCCTCGAATTTCAGCCTCATCCCGCACGCCACCAAGGCTAATACGTTCGAAGTTGCGGTTTAGGGCCCGGGCAATCGAACGGCCCATAGATGTTTTGCCGGTTCCCGGCGGGCCGACAAAACACAGAATTGGAGCCCGTTTACGGTCGGGGGCCAACTGCAGGGTCGCGATATGCTCAAGGATGCGGTCTTTGACTTTTTCTAGGCCAAAGTGGTCTTCGTCCAGCACTTTACTGGCGGCCGCAACGTCGAGCGACTCTTCCGTTGCATCATTCCAAGGAAGGTCAACAATCCAGTCTAGATAGGTTCGGATCACACCTACTTCTGGTGCCATCGATGGCATACTGGCTAGACGCGAAAGCTCTTTCTCAGCTTTTTTGCGTACCTCATCCGGCAGGTTCTTGGCGGCAATCGTATCACGTATCTCCTCGACTTCCTGCGAGAAAACGTCAATTTCGCCCAGCTCTCCCTGAATCGCGCGCATTTGCTCGCGCAGATAATGTTCACGCTGAGACTTATCAACCTCATCCTGTACTTTTGATTGGATGTGTTCTTCAAGCTGAAGCACGTCTAGCTCGCGGGCAAGTAGCACGCTAACCCGATGGAGGCGCTCACTTTGGTTGAGCATCTCTAAAATCGATTGGCGCATGGCGACATCCACGTCAAGTGTTGATGCCACAAAATCTGCCAGCCAACCCGGTTCGTCAATGTTAATGGCAAATGCGAACGCATCATCCGGAATTTTACGGCTGAGGCCGACTACTTTTTCGAAGAAGTCAACGGTGGCCCGCATGAGGGCTTCCATCTCGCGGTCCCATGAGTCATCTTCTTCAAGAATTTGAGCTTTAACCCGAACGTACGGCTCCCACTGCGTAAACTCTAAAATTTTAATGCGGCGGCGCCCCTGAACCAAAACGCTGTTGGATTGGTCAGGCATTTTCAGAAATTTGCTGATGCTGACTTCTGTGCCAGATTCATATAGGTCATCTGCCCCGGGCTCGTTAACTTCTCCATTTCTCTGTGCAGAGACGATTAGACGTTCTCCGTTGGCATCAGCCGCATAGACGGCCGCTAGTGACTTGTCCCGGCCGATGAAAAGGGGCATCACCATCTGTGGGTACAGGACCAAGTCACGTAAGGGAATATACGGGCACTCTATGATGTCATCTGCAGGATCGACTCCCAAGTCGTCTGGCTCCAAATCGAAATCGTCTAGCTCGTCCCAAAAATTAGGATATTGAGAAAATTTATCAGTTTGATCGTTCATTCAATGTTTTGTATCGCAAACAGTTTTAAGATGATGTGAATTGGTATCCCAACTACGATGAATTCATGGATATTTTCTTAAAAAAGCTGTGACCTACAGTGATTCGGCCGAATATCTAATTGATGTAACCGTATTGGCTGAAACACTAGTGAGGGGTCCTAATAATGCTCAAGGTATTTTTAATCTTTGATGGCATAGGACAATGGGGAAATACACGCTCTGTAAGATTAGAGTCTGATTTTAATGCACCTAATGAAAATGACAAAGTATTTAGAGATAATCCAATCGAAGAATTTACGAAGAATAGACCTTTTTAATCGCTTTGGAAGTGTGGTTATGGTAACGGTTTGTAACAAATCAGGTGCCTCAGCATAGTACTACTCACTATCAGCGTTATCGAGATGATACCTATACAGTTACAACGATTTAATCTACAGGTAAGGCCTTTTTAGGTGGCCAAACTTTTCTGTGGTGTTAGCTAAGTGGTCTTCTCGCCAAGTCATTAAGATGTGAATCGTATGGGTGCCCCTTGCGGGCACCTATAGAACAGTTTGCTTTCTTAAAAAGTAGCGAGAAAATCACTTGGGATCGGGATTCTAAAAATTTTCTCAACTTTAATCCCGATCTTTCTTGGCTCAACTTTAAACTTGGGACAATTGTTTAAAGTTCAGCCCTAATCAAATAGGCGGTTTAAGATGAATGCAATTATCACCCTCCATGAGGGTTTAGAGAATGCGCTGTGGATGTTCTTCCTAGCGATCGGTCTGTGGGGAGCTTATAACGCGGTAAGAGGGGAAGGCATTGATGGGAGCTGGGCAGGTGCATTTTATATAGCCATGGTTTTGGTAGTGGTACAGTCAATTCTAGCCGGTATTATGTGGTTTGGCGGTGCATTGGACGGGCTTCAGGATCCGGGTATTCACTTTTTGTACGTGGGATTTTCTGTTGTCTTCCCACCCTTTGTGTACCAAATTATTCTAGAGGGAGACGATTCAAATCGGGGGATGTGGGTGATGTCGTTTACGACACTGTTTATGTTTGGGATTGCTATTCGTTTGATGAATACGGCTATTGTTTAAGGCTGCGGCAAGCAACTGCCATCATGTGGGTGAGTTGAAGCTTGCTCCCATGTGATAAAGCCTGTTGGAAACAGGTCTAGACTAGTTTAATTGGTGTCTAGAATAACGAGTGGTTGGTCAGATTGGAGGCAGTGAGATTTTGGACGTTGAGCCTTCGAATACCAAGCAGGGCATGTAAACCCAAAACCTGACCGTTGTCCCTTCCCCTAATCCACGACTCTCGATTTCGATGTCCCCATCCATTAGCCTGCACATTTGCTGAGAAATGGAGAGACCAAGGCCTGTTCCCCCATATTTTCTTTGTACCGAACTGTCTGCCTGATGAAATGGCTGCAGGACCTTTTGTATGTTTTCTGGGCTTATACCGATTCCGGTGTCGCTAACCACAGCGGTGATTCTAGCTAGCGGAAGCGTACCTGTCTGTGACGGCTCAACCTTGGCTCGCACCTCTAATTTAATCGATCCGTACTCAGTAAATTTGATTGCGTTTGTGATCAGATTGATCACAACTTGTTTGAACTTAGATGCGTCACCGCTTACGATAATTTTTTGCTCTGGTGAAATTGTGTAATTGAGCACTAAATTTTTCTGTTCTAGGCTGGGCATGATCATTTCAAGCGTGTCTTCAATGGTTTCACTTAGCTCAAATTCAGTAGGGTGGAGAACAAGCTCGCCTGCTTCAGCCTTTGAGAAATCTAGAATTGTATTAACCAAACTCAGTAGGTGTTTGCCTGCTGACTCGATCCTTTCCGCATCTTCAGAGAGATTTTCAAGGTCAGTCAAATCTTGAAAATTATCATGTTTGACATTTTCCTGAATGATTTGACTGAAGCCAATGATGGCATTGAGTGGGGTTCTGAGTTCATGGCTCATATTGGCGAGGAATCGACTCTTAATTTTATCGGCCGTTTGCGCGACTGAAAGCGCATGGCGCAATGAGGCGGTTTGTCCATTAATTAGATGCTCTTGATTTTCAATCAATTCTTGAAGCTGATCCTGTTTGCGACCAGCGAACCAAGAGAAGACACCTAAGACAAAGGGTGATGTATCGATAACCCACATCAGAGGGTTTATCAACTGCACCTCAATTAAGTGTTCTAGTGTAACACTGGCCAAAAAAAAGTTTGCTGCAATGGGGGTGGATACCAACGGAAACATACATCCAAACAGAAAGCCAAACATGGCGTATCTTTTTGCAGCACTTCCTCTTTGGAAAGTCGCCCAGTTCATGAAATAAAAATAATTTGACCTATCTGTTTCTAGCATAAGTTAAGAGAAGACACCTCGGTAGACTGTAAAGCATAGCAAATTAACTTTGCGAGATAAGTAGGTAGAAAGTCTTGTTGCTGACCAAAAATAGTGTGAACGATTAATGGAAAAACATTCTCTAGGCAATGCTGTAATTAAGGGCACTCTGCTATCGAAGGGTAATTAACGTCTGATCTAATACTGTGGAGCAATTATTTTTTATCTCTATTCTTCCGCTTTTATGAAGCTGAAACAATGTCCAATGCCTGCTGTAGGGCAGCGGCAGGCATAGAGAATTTTGAAGCAAGTTGAGCCGCCAAATTATCTTGAATGTCAAAGACCTCACGCTTTGCTAGTCCTTCGCTTGGATCGGCCGTGAACGATTCAAACATTACATCATCTGGCCATGTGCTGAAGCGCACCATCTTCTCATCCACAATTTTATTGATAACAACGCTGTTGTTAAAGTTCCCCTCCGGCCGGTAGTCATTCTGTGCGGCAATTTTGTAGTCTTCAACCGATATCGGCTTATCAAAGAGTGTAAAGATGTAGGGCTTAGGATGACGGGAGCGGGTGACGACATAGACATCTTCCAGAATCGGATTGACCTGATAGGTCAGAAACTTGGCTTTGCTTTCCGTGCTCTGGATCGGGTCAATGGGGACCAAACACTCCAGTGGATAGCCTGCATCAAATAACCATTTCTTATCATCTATCAAAACCACAATGGCCGTATGGCAGCCTATGTTAAAGCGCATGTTGTTGATAGTCAGGTAGCCATCGTACCCTAGCGATTGTAGAAGCGAATACAGAGCCAAATTTGTTTCAAAGCAGGTGCCGCCTGTCCCGTGTTCTAGGGCAAGCTCCCAAAACTCATCCGGCCAGCGGGGACAGTCTGCATAGATGTTGTTTACTGTAACCCGGCGGACGTTGCGCGTGGCGCTTTCCCATGGAATGGTGCGGGTATAGGTGTAAAGGAGCTGATCCAAAAATTCGATAGATGGCTCTGAAAACTGAAGATTCAGCCTGTTTAATATTTGTTTCTGTAGTGTGCTTGAAATCATTTTGGTGCTACTCCTTAACCACGGAGTCTCGCTCCGCTAATTTGGTTTGATTTGATCCTAAACTACCAACATTGACAAATTAAACACCCAACCACCAAAGAGAGGTTCCTGATGAATGACTTTATCAAAAACAAAATGAACAGTGAAAGATTTATACGATCTGAGGAGAACACCATGAACAATCAACAACCATCCAGCGCATTTGTGCTTGCATCTTGGGGGGCACTATTGACGGGTATTGCTACCTTTCTCTTTGGATTAATGAACGCGGGTATGCCGCTTAGTTCAAAAGGATTTTACTTTACGATTTTGATGTTTGGCTTGTTTGGGGCTGTGTCTGTGCAGAAATCTGTGCGTGACCAGCTTGAAGGTGTGCCGGTGACTCAAATTTATTACGGGTTGAGCTGGGTTGCCACGCTGTTACCCATCGCTTTATTGGTGATTGGGCTGTGGAATGCAAGCTACTTAACGTTGAGCGAGAAAGGATTCTACGGGGTGTCTTTTATTTTGAGTTTGTTTGCGGCCGTTGTGGTACAGAAGAATGTGCGTGACGCAGCGATGTTTGGCAGACCGGCCGAAAATGCACTGTAATTCTCTTCCCGAATAAACAAGTAACAAAGAGAGATGGTTTTTTTGCCATCTCTCTTTTCGTTTATTGCAGCGACGACCGCTTTTGAAACATTTTCCGGAATGGTTGAGACATCAACGCTCAGCTTATCACCTAGAATTCTATTTATTGGTTAGGCGGGCTGTGCCCACTATTAGTAAAGGAGAATCGGAAAATGACTCAAAAACCAACTCAAGCATTTGTAATGGCCGCGTGGGCGGCACTTGGCGTAGGCATTCTGACTTACATGATCGGGCTGTGGAACGCATCTATTTCGCTCAGCGAAAAAGGCTTTTACTTGACCATCTTGCTATTTGGCCTGTTTGGGGCTGTTTCGGTACAGAAAAATGTGCGCGACCAGCTCGAAGGTGTGCCAGTAACAACCATTTATTATGGCATTAGCTGGGCAGCAACCATCCTGCCTATTTTGCTCTTAATTATCGGGTTGTTTAATGCAGAGATGTTGCTTAGTGAAAAAGGATTTTATGGCGTGGCATTTGTGCTCAGTCTTTTCGCATCGGTAGTGGTGCAGAAAAACACCCGTGATGCAGAGGTTGCCGAAGTTGATCTGAAGCATTCGATTTAGGTTCATTTATAGAAAGTATGCAAAAGACCAGTCTGGTTTTTAAAACCACACTGGTCTATGAAGCTCAAGGCGCGCACTTTTGCTACACGGGCCTAGATTTAAGCCCCTATGCCCCCTTGATCGAGAAGGATCAAGGGGGCTTTTTTTGTTTACCGGGTGGTGAGGGGTAAGTAGATGTCTTGTGTTTCTGAGACTACTTTGATCTGCTCAATCCCGCTGATTGAAATTGGCGTTGTGATTTCGTTAGAAACGATCGATAAGCTGTTGGCCGTGATTGTACCGAGCGCATCGGCCGTACCGGTCCAGCGAACTGTGCGCGACTCTCCGGCCGGAACGGTGCCAACATCAAAGCGCACCACCCCGGCAGATTCAGTTCCGCCAGAGCTGTATGTGACCCCCTGCGGCACTTCGGCCGCCAGTGAAACACCGTTCAAGCTGCTTGTACCGATGTTATGCACCGTCAGGTCAAAGAAGACCTCACCGCCTACTTCCGCCAAGCCGCTAGCAGAAAGCTCAGCACGTGCGCCAATTTCGCTAATCACCTCATAGATGTTGCCAAAAAAGTCGGCCGCATACAGTGAGCCATCTGCGGATTCACCAAAGGCACTAATCATCAGGTCGGTGTCCGTTTGCACGGTAACTTCAAAATTGTTGTCTTTCTCGATTGACCAGAGCTGGCCGTTGACAAAGTCGCCGTAGATGTAGTGGCCGTTCATGGCCGGGAAATTGCTGCCGCGATAGACATACCCTCCGGTCACAGAGCCCCCTTCGCTCCGGCCGTAGTCCGTAACTGGGTCAACCCGCTCATCATCTGGAATGGAGCAGTTGGCTGGACTGTAGCGCGAGAATCCTTCGTAGCAAACCCACCCATAATTGGGCAGGTTGGCCGTGCCCAATGCTTCAAAGTTGATCTCTTCATATTTGTTTTGCCCAACATCACCGGCCCACATGTCTCCCGTTTGTCGGTCAAAGCTGAAGCGCCACGGATTGCGCCAGCCGTACGACCAAATTTCCGGGCACCAGCCATCTTCCGCAGACGGACGGGGATTGTCTGCAGGAATATTGTAGTTGCGCACGCGACCGCAGCCGTTGTCGGCCGGTAGACCGCGGCCCGACACATTGATGCGGAGCATCTTGCCGAGTAGCGTATCTTTGCTCTGAGCCCGATTATTCGGGTCACCCCCGCTGCCGCCGTCACCCATCCCAATCACCAACTCACCCTGACTATCGAAGGCGATCCATCCCCCGTTGTGATTGGGGAAGTCCTGCTCAATTTCTATGATCGTGACGCCTGAATTGGGGTCTGCCACATTAGGGTTTTCTGAAACGGAAAAGCGCTTGACGACGGTGTCCCCTTCTGTCTCTGCTCTGGCATCAGAATAGTTGATGTAAAAGTAACCGTTCTGCTCGTAATCGGGGTCGAAGGCGAGCCCCAAAAGGCCGCGCTCGTTGACGGTGTTGACCTGCCCTTCTAGGTTCAAAAACGGGGCGGCTTGAATAAAGCCATCCTTCAAAATTTTGATCTGGCCGGTTTTCTCTAAGATGAACAGCCGATCATCGTTAAATATCCCGGTTGAGGTGATGCCGGTTGGCTGAGTGAGGCCGCTGGTCACAAGCCGCACGTCGATGCGTGGTGCGGCGGCCGGTTCTGATTGGGCCGCTGAGCTAAATATGAGGAGCATACTTAGAGTGAAAACAGCCGCCGTTGGTTTGAAAAAATTCATGCTTTTCTTCCTTTGATAGATCTAATAGATCAAAACTTATTCTTGATAGGCCTGACAGGTTTCCCATGAGCTTTCAGGAGAGGACTAGATTTAAAAAACCTGTCAGGTCTGAAGTCAGAAAGTTTCTGTGACCCACTTCTAGTGTTTATTTTTGTGGGATGCCCAAGGGTGTTGGTGCGGGAAATTATCACACAAGCTGAACTTGGCTGTTAAATAAATTAAAGTTTTTGGTTTCCGTTATGAAGCTCTCAGGCGCACTGCACTCAGGTGCGCTGATTGTGTGGCTTAGGCTGTGTATCTTGATGCTGTGGTTTGGCATGATGTCAAAATATCGGCCGACGCGCTGTGCGGCAAGGAGATTATCGTGACGAAGCTCAAGAATCCGGGGGGATTGCTGTTGTTTTCACTGTTTATTGGATGGCTGGCACAAATGCTGTTTGTGAATAACCGGCCGGGCATCTCTGTCATCATTTTTGTGGCTATCTTTGGGGCTGGATTCTGGGTGATCAGCCAGCTTGAAGGTCAGCCGATCAAAAAAGAAAATATGTGGCTGCTCGCTCCGCTTATCTTTTGCGCGGTGATGGTTATGATTCGGGCGAATATGCTGGTGTCGTTTCTGAACCTGATGGTGGTGGGCTTCTGCATCACGCTGTTGGGTGTGTTTATGACCACCGGAAAATCATATAGCTTGGGAGTGATAGGATTTATGACCATCCCGTTCCGGGCTACTGGCAGCATGATGCTCCGGCCGCTGCCGATTGTGCGTGACAACGTTGATCTGGAAGCGATGCATGTGGCCAGCCGTGAAACTGTCTATCCGGTGCTGCGCGGGACGCTAATTGCATTTCCGTTTCTGATTATCTTCGCTGGGCTGCTGGTTTCGGCTGATGCGATGTTTGCGCAAACGCTGTTCTCTGTGTTTGATATTGAGCTTGATTTGAGACTTAGAATGATGCTCTGGCGCGGCATGATCGCGCTGGGTGTGGCTTGGGTGGCGGCCGGTTACTCTGCCTATGCGCTGCGCTCATCTGTGAAGGTGGCGCGCCCGATCCCCGAACGGATTTTGGGAAAAGTTAGCAAAGGGATTCCGCTGGGTATTATTGAATCTGCAACGGTGCTTGGACTCATCAATTTGCTCTTTGGGGGATTTGTGGTGATTCAATTTGCTTATCTGTTTGGCGGCCGCCGATTTATTCAGCTAGACGGTATTTCGTATGCAGAATATGCGCGGCGCGGCTTTTTTGAGATGGTCGTTGTGGC
>JBCCSO010000126.1:0-10141 GCA_039199965.1 Chloroflexota bacterium
CCTGACCGGCCGGAAGAAACAGCCCTGCCCCCCACTGCTACGCAAATATCGGTAACTGTTGTTCCAATTACACCAGAGACTGAATCCACAGCAACGTCCACAACTGTTCCTGCAACCAACACGCCAGAACCCACCTCAACCGTTGGCGTCTCCGTTGGAGGGAGGGGGGTTGAGGTGGGTTCTGGCGTGTTGGTTGCAGGAACAGTTGTGGACGTTGCTGTGGATTCAGCCTCTGGTGTAATTGGAACAACAGTTACCGATATTTGCGTAGCAGTAGGGGGCAGGGCTGTTTCTTCCGGCCGGTCAGGCATTTCCGTTGCTGTGGGTTCTGGTGTATCGCGCAGTGCTTCGATTGTGTTTGTGGGCTGCGGTGTTGCCGTAGGTTCAGGTTGAGGTGTATTCGTTGGTGCTGGGGGCTGCGGCGTGTTGGTGGGTTGAGCAACACCTAGCCCAGCATGGTAAGGAGAGCTTGGTGGCAGAAGAATCTTTTGACCCAGCTGGATGTCTGTTTCTGATCTTAAACAGTTAAATCGGACCAAATCTATGCGAGAAATGCCGCTATCCTCGGCCATACTGTAAACAGTGTCGTCTTTCTGGATCGTATAAAGCAACCAATCGCTCGGAGCCCCACCACAGGGAATAGGAGTTGAGACTGTTTCAACCATGGTCTCAGGCACAGCTTGTGGCAGTCGAATGGTGTCACCCGCATTGATTCGGTCTGAAGGCAAACAGTTTGCAGCTTGAATAACGGGCCAGCGCACATCAATCAGTACGCCAATTTCGTTAAGTGTTTCACCCCTTTTAACAACGTAATTGACGTTCCAGCCCGGTGGATGGGAACAAGCGGTGGGTGTAGGTTGCACCACCGTTTGGGTTGGGCGAACTACGTCTTCACCAGTGTCTTGATTGGCATCCACCATGCTATCTTCAAATTCAGGTTCTTCATCGGTTGCGACCGGTGTGGGTGTAAAGGTACCTCGCGCAATAATAGCGGAATCTCCCTGAATAGGATTACCATCCGAACCACCCCCTATGACATCCTGATTCGGATCAGAATAAATGGCAAACCCGCCACCACGCACAGAAAGATTATCGGCCGTGGAGAAAAACAGAGCCAACAAAACAGCGATTAGTAAGTTCCCAAGAATGAAAATCGGCCGGAGAAAAAGCTTAGGTTGGTTCTCTTCACTACTTTCCAATGGCTTCAGGCTCCTCTTCGTTTATTTGGGCAGTTTCGACTGGTTCAGAAGATGCTTGAGCATTATTAGATCCATGAAGCGCCGGTAGAAGCACCACAGTGCGGTACCCAGTCCCTCTATCTGTGCCGTCCGACCACATCCGGCCGCCATAACCGCGTATAGTTTGCTTTAGCTGCACAACAGAATCTAGCAATAAACCATTCTTTCGTTTTTCAGGTTCATCTAAGTCATCAGTTTCTGCCACAAATATCAGCAAAGGCTCTTCTGTCGCGACAGCTTCTTGCAGCTTGTCAACTGTAGGAAGTCCGCTTTGGAGTGAAACACGAATAACACCATCGTTCCGCATTTTAGATGCAATAAGCTCCATAACCTGACTAAAAATATTAATCAGAATGTGCTCACCCAAACGGATCTTAGGGAACTCATCATCCATGTCCAGCCGTAATTTTATGTTTCGGTTTTCTAACTGTTCACCAAGAGCCGTAACAGCTTGGGTGAAGACCTCATCCACTTCAGAAGACACGAGCACACCAAGCTGATCACGAATATTTGTTTCAAGCTCGTCAACCATATCTGCGACTCGTTCGGTGCTTAACTTTACCCGCTGCAGCAAATCGATCTGTTTAACCGACATAAAGCCGGTTGTATCAACCAATAGCAAATCTGTATATGCGGCAATCATTGCCAGAGGGGTTCGGATTTCTTCAATAGGTGAAGCAAATCCTGACTGTTCTGATCCACTTAAAATTTGGTTAACCTTGTATTCGAGCTGACGCACACGCTCTTTAGAAACATCCAACTGTCCAGAATAGCCCGAGATTGTTTTCGCATATTTTTCAAGATCAGAGATAACAGTGTCAGTGCCTCCCATCCCAGACACAGTAGTTCTATCTAAAGATATTTCAGCTTCCATCAAGGCATCTCTTAGCACAGAGACTTCTTGCTTGAGCGCATCAGTTTCTGTGGTGGTGCTCGATTCTTTTTCACGATCTTCTGCTACTTTTCGAACGATTCTCAGTTCGCGTTGCGTTTCTTTATGGCTATCTTTCAAGTCAGTTAGCCGACTTTTAAGTAGCTTATTCTCTTCCTCAAGAGCATCAACTTTAGCCGTAATTTCTAGATCATTAACGATACCCAAGCCTTGCTCTGCAAACTGCAAACGGCTGATTTTTTCGCGATCAAGGAACGATCTCGCAATATGATCGCTCAGCTTGTTTAAAATTTCTTTGTTTTCATCTGACCATTTTGTCTGCTGTGGAACAGCTCCCAAAAACAGAAAGCCAAGCTTTGACTCGCCGCGCACCAGTGGCACAACCAGCACCGGGGTCACAAAGCGTAAGTGGAGCTCTTGATGAAGTTCATAGGCTTTACGCGTCATTTTTTGGTCGTAAGGCGAAACCTCTATAGCAGTATTGTGATCAAGAGCCTGCAAAATGAACGGCCAATCGGACAGATTTAGCATCCAGCGGCGTGGGTCTTCAAATACCAGCCCATTTTTATCTTTTTGCATGATAGTCAGATCTGCATACTGCATATCATCACTGGCCAGCATGGCCACACCGACGAATTGCACCCCATACATATCGTCAAACAGTTCACCAGCCCGGATAACGCGCTCAATTACCCCCTCAGATTCCATTAGGTGCACTGATTGTTCAAGCATGGTGGCAACGCGGGTACGGCCTTTGGCGGAATCTGTGGATTGGCTCAGAAGGTAAGACATTAGCCGCCGGTACGCCACAGCCACAAGCAGCGGGAGTGTAATTAGCCAAGCAAAGCGATCCCAGACGGGTACGATACCCGACGATAATTCGCTGGCTAGCTCAACAGACGAGAACTGAGCAGGATTCACGGCAAACAGATGGAGGGTCAGCCCAGCGATAATGGGCAGGATCGTGGCGATTCGTAAAATCCAATCAAACGGCCGCATTGCGCTAAGCGTGAGAATGCAGCCAAAGGTCAAAATTAGCCCAACAAGTGCCCACGCAGGTGCTTGGGCTGTGTTCGCGTACTGCTCGACCCCTTTACGGCCGATCCAGTCCAGATAGCCATAGTAAGACCCTGCGATTGATCCTACCGTCACCAATCCTAGCCCAATACCCCGAAGCCAAGCCACCTCTTCCCAAGCAGGGGTAATTGCCCATGTCAACAATCCAATCGAAAGTAGACTCATCCCCCGTTCGACGGGTGCAAGATCGACTCGAATATCTGCGAAAAAGAATAGAGCGGCCGCCCATGCCAAACGGGCAAGTACCATCCCACCAGACACATACATTAGCCGATAAGCCAGCTTATCTTGCGGTGATTTCTGATTTAGCCATGCTGACAGCACAAAAACAAGCTGTAAACACAGGAAGACAATCAGGTGATATGCAAAATTTTCAGGAGATTGGCTCACTAATCTCAGAGCCTGTTCAAACAGCATAAATCAGAGTAATTGCTTGCGATTGACTAAATTTATTGTCAAGTAAAGTCAAATTATAACATACGAAGCTCAAGCCCGTTTTAAACCAGAGTACTAGTGCTACATCAAGAATGGATGGATGGATGGATGGATAGATGGAAACCCTTGGCGTAGCCTACGGTGATTCGTCATGATTGACAAACCCCTAGTACTTCGCCCAACTTCTTTTGCTGAGTTTAAATTTGCAACTGGCGAGGCGTTAAGTGTTTGTTTCGTACGCTTAACTAGCTACAGTTGTCTGGTCAACCACTAAGTACAAACAAATGAAAAGTGATTGATGCGCTCCGCTGACACACGGAATTGTATTCCGTCAAGCTCAACTCGTTGAGCCAGTTTCCGATCGTGCCGGTGGTGCAGCGAGACGCCGACCACAGCACCCTGCAAAACTAATTTGTTTGCACTTAGTTATGTGTCCAATAGCAGAAATTGGAGTTAATATCTAGAAGATTGGTACAGTGGAGTAAAAAATAGCCTAGTTGATTATCCCCTAAACGTGAATCAACAAAACACCCGATGAGGGCAAAGCTAATAAATTTTACGAAAAGATTTCGTTTTTTGGTGCAGGATTCCGCTTCTTTTAACGCAAACAACAGTTTGTTAAGGCTTTAATCATTGAGAATTTAAGAATTATAGGTGCATGGGCAAAGGCAGTTTGATTTGAGGAGTTAAATCTTAGGTCAAAAAGGAACGAAAATTAGGGGTCCCAACTAACTTACTGCACTTGCCTGAGCGTGCGCAAAATTTGCATCACTTTCTGCTGGCTAACATCCTCGATATTTTGATAGTAGGACTCAATTGTGTCTGTTAAGAGAGATGGTGCATTCAGCGCAATTACCTCATCAGCAAAGTCAGTGAGCGCATTTAGAGTAGCTTCTGGAGCTACTGGAAGGGCCACCACAATGGAAGCGGGGCGCTCAGCCCAAAGGCCACGCAAGGTGGCAAACATTGTGGCACCGGTTACCACGTTATCATCAATAATGAAAACAGTCCTCTCAGATAAATTTGAGCGAGGCACAACCTGCCGATATTCGCCTGAAACTGATTTTATTTGCAAGCGGACTTTTTCAACTTGCTGCTCGATATCAGCATCTTCCAAACCTAGGGCACGTACCACTGGCTGATTGATAAATACGCGGTCACGCTCTGTAACTGCTCCGATCACAATATTGCTGCTTCCCGGCGCCATGACCTTGCCCGTCACCATAATGTCTAAAGGCAACCCAGTTGCCTTGGCAACTTGAGCCGCAACAACGACGCCACCGCG
Source organism: Chloroflexota bacterium (assembly GCA_039199965.1). Taxonomy (GTDB): domain Bacteria; phylum Chloroflexota; class Anaerolineae; order Promineifilales; family Promineifilaceae; genus WTJY01. The sequence continues at coordinate 4,928 of JBCCSO010000126.1, forward strand.
TGGAACCCCGACAATAACACCATAGTTAAATTCAGGGCGTCGCTCAAGTAGATCATTGATCATAGGCACGAGCAGTTTTCCGGCGTGTGTCCGGTCATTAAACGTAGACGTATAATCGTTCACACAAAGATTCTCTTTGGGCAAATGTATCATAAGGTTTTAAGCTAATTTTCGTTAAGCTACAGAGTTGGGGTATGTAGCTAAGGTCATGGGAAGTTGAAAAAGCCAGCGATAAACAAGTCAGTGCACTCGGGCTTTATTATTGTTTGTTGCTAAAAGTCATTGTCTAGTAGCTTTGCTGGCAATTTGATTTCGATTGGAAAGTTAATCTTACATTAGGCGATGCATATAATAATATCATATCGAAATTACAAATATGGTACTTTCTGCCACCGGCTTACAATCGCTTAGAATTTACTGATAGTGATTATGAAATTTAATACAATTATCCACAATCATAAAGGACACCTGTTCACATTTAAGTTAACCGATGAAAAGTTTGTGTGTCACATTTGTTATTGGAGAGGGCATATAGAAAAATCGGCCGATGGGGATTGGTCGGCCGAAATTTTACAGAAATACGATCCATTTGAACATCACATCGCAGAATCTAAATTTCAGAGTCAGGATCAGGCGATGGAATGGGTAGCCTCCCAGCTTGTCAAAAAGCCTGAAAAATAGATTAATCCTGACCATAAAGCCGCAAAAAGTCGATGGCAGTACCTATGCCTTTGTCAAACATGCTCAAGTAAATATTCTCGTTTGGCCCATGGGCCTGTCCCCCTTTGTGCGCATACCCCATCATGACTACCTCCTCTGTCACGTTGGCAAAGGTGGATGAAATTGGGACGCTGCCGCCAGCCACTTCCATCACGGTTGGTACACCCCAGTTATTTTCATAAGCGATATTTGCCGTTTTGACCGCTTTTGAATCATATGGCAGACGCAGCGCGGTTGAGCCCATATCTTGCATAGTTAAATCAACCGTAACAGTTGGAGGGGTTAAACGCTCGATTTCAGCCTGAATCAAATTAAAGATTTTCTGTGGCTCTTGGTCAGGAACCAAGCGACAGGTGATTTTACAACCGGCTTTGGAAGGAAGAACCGTTTTGACCCCGTGGCCTGCGTATCCCCCCCAAATACCGTTGATTTCAAGCGTCGGCCGGAGTCCGGCTTTTTCTTGAATCGTGTAGCCCGCTTCACCCCATACCGCTGGAGCTGCGGCCGTTTGCTCCCAATTTTTATCATAAAAAGGATTGGCGGCCGCAATCGCCTCACGTTCGGCCGGATCAATGGGTGGCACATCATCATAAAAGCCGGGCACAGTAACCGTCCCATTCTCATCGTGGAGCTGTGCCAGAATTTCAGTTAATGCTTGGATTGGATTATGCACATTGCCACCAAAGTGTCCGCTGTGCAAATCACGCACCGGCCCCTGCACGTGCATTTCCAAAGCTACAATGCCGCGCAAGCCAACAACCATTGATGGCTGATCAGGGTTGACAATGGGGCCATCGCTAATAACAGAAACATCGGCTGCAAGGCGATCAGCGTGCTGCGCCACAAACGCGTTGATCGTTTCCCCACCTGACTCCTCTTCCCCCTCTAAAATCAGTTTGATGTTGACAGGAGATTTTTCAGGTGAAGCCAATAGCGATTCAATCGCGCTAAGCTGGGTCATGACATTGATTTTGCTGTCAGTGGCTCCCCGGCCGTACAAAATGCCATCCTTTTCAGTTGGTTCAAAGGGAGATGTGTGCCAGCCATCTTCTACTACGGCCGGTTGCACATCGTAATGACAGTAAATAAGCACCGTAGGCGCATCTGCCCCAGCACCAGACCATGTGCCGAACACCAAAGGATGGCGGCCGCCGGGCATATCGATCTGCTCGACCGTTTCAAAACCGATTTTTTGCATGCGGTCTTCAAGCCAGTCGGCCGCGCGCCGTACGTCAGCCGCGTGTTTGGGCTGGGTGCTAACAGACGGAATACGAATCAGGTGTTTTAAATCTTCCAAAAAACGGCCGCTGTGAGCCTTAGCATATTCGTGAGCAGATGACATTTTTTCCTCGCTTCAATTAAGTTGCGAGTATTGTATGCTTAAAATTATTTGCTCTCAATAAGAAACAAAAAGGCCCAACAAAAATGTTGAGCCTTGATGTAATTCAAGTCAGAGTGACTTGTTGTTATCTTGTTTTGCTAACGACTAACCGGAGAAAGCTGCCATACCGCCACCTAACATCTGTAGGAAGATGCTAGCAACGATTGCGGCCGACCAGTAGATCATAATCTGACGGATGCCCTGCTCTTCATTTTTCATCCAGCCCCAGATAAAGGTATAGATACCACAGATCAGGCCAAGTATCCCCAAAAGAACGCCTTCTGATTGAAACAGCTTTATCAAGACTAGGATAAAACATACAAGACTCACCAATCCGGCGATAGCGCCAAGAATTCCAAATACAAATCCCATTTAAAACCTCCCAATAGGTTTTTCATCACAGGTGCATTTAAATGCCTTTTTCCAGTTTTTGGCCAAAATCAAATGCACTCACAAATCTCAGCTCATGACCAAATTCATGTAGCTGTTTGTAAAAAATAAAAGCCGAATTAACCAATAGGCGATCAATACACCACAAAATATAATGCCTAATCCAGTTTTGACTTCAATACGTTCAACAAACAAGATAAGTCGCTCGCGTAAGCCAGACGGCAAGATCGCACCCAAAGCAATCAAAATTAACCCGACCAGAAAGAAAGGTGCCAGTGCGTGGTAGGCCAGCATCTCTTTAAAATCACCTTTGACCATTGCCACTGATGCGCGGGTGAGCCCACAACCGGGACATGGACAGGACAAATAATGGCGAAAAGGACATATCCATCCATTCATACCGAAGTAGGTTAATCCTGTTTGAACAGCTGCAAAAGATGTGATTGTAATACACACTGCTCTGTCTTTGATTAGCTTGGACAGGACAGCTCCCTGATCAAATCCTTTCTGAAGCCAAGTAGTATTAGCCATATTAAATTTTGAGTCCACTGAAAAAAGGTGTTTTCGAGACCTGACAGGTTTAAAAATCTGCCTCTCAGCGCAGGAAACAACGGTCATAGAAACCTGTCAGGTCTTTTTTCAGCAAAGTCAAATTTTGTTTTGAGTAAATTTGAGAGCGTACGCAATCGCGACTTGCTGATGTGTTTCTAATGCATTATATAACGGAAAGTTGGAAGATGTTAGTCAAACAATCCCCCATATCGGCCAGTAAACGGCTATTTTGTGAGCTACTTCTTCATTTTTTCAAGCAGATAGCCACAAACAACTCTCAAAATTGACCTACAATCGGCCAAAGCCTCCCATGACGGCCGATTCCCTGCCTAACTGACGGGAAGTAAGCGCAAGCGCAATGAGAGCAGGAGCCACAAACACAAGGCTAATTGCCGCACCATTTGCCTGATTGCCGCTGCCAATGAATGGAAAGAGCACCATCGGCAGGGTGATGACTGACCCACCGCCAACTAAAACCGTGGTGATGTACTGGCTCCAAGAAATCAAAAAGGTAAACATCCCAGCCACAACCAGCCCGGGCAAAATACCGGGTAGGGTCACGTACCACCACACGTTAAACCAATTAGCACCTAATGTGCGCGCAGTATCCTCCAAATCTGTACCGTAGTTAGCAAAGGTGCTGGTCATGACCAACACAAAATAAGGTATGCATGGAATAAGGTGCACAAGCGTTACGCCAATAACGGTGTCTGTCAGCCGCAGAAAAATAAAGACGATGTGGATGCCCATCACAGCTACGATAGTAGGGACCAAAATCGGGAGCAACAGCAGCCACTCAATGATCGCTTTGCCTTTAAAGTCATGAAGGGCCAAAGCACGCGCGGCCGGAATGCCAACCACCATTGATAAAATTAATGACAAAAAGGCGATTAGCAGACTGTTCCACAGCCCTTCTCCAACGCGTGAGGCATCGCTAAAGACATACTGCCACGCATCTAAGCTCCACTCAGTTGGGAGCAAACTGGGAAAAAACCAGCGGAAAGCAAATGACCAGATAATTTGGGGAATGATGGGGGCCCACACAAATAGGAAGATGAGCGATAGGGTGAATATGCGCCAAAATCGTCTCATGTGCGTGTTGAGTAGGCGATCAGGCGTTTGTATGCGACTAGCAGCACAATCGCAATGATCGTCAAAATAATGCCAACCGCCATCGCTTCCGGCCGATTGGCAAGATCAGGGTCTTGATAGGATTGGAACGCCCAAACCGGCAGCGTGGTGGGGAAACGCACTCCCAACAGAAGCGGAATCTCATAGTTGGCAAAGGTGAACGCAAACACGATGATTGAGGTTGATAGGATACCGGGCAGAATGAGCGGAAACAGCACGTACCAAAAGCGCTGCCATTTGTTGGCTCCCAGCGTCTGAGCGATTTCTTCGTATTGGGGCCCCACACTTTGCAAAATGGCCAAGACGACAAGACCAATAAAGGGAACCTCTTTCCACAGGTAGCTCAGAATGATGGCGATACCGGCCCGATCAAAGACCATTACCGGAAATTCGGCCGGCCGCTCAAGCCATCCTAGCGACACACCAAAGCGAGCTAGCAAACCGCTTTGGGTAACGAGCAGCACGATCCCAATCGCAGCCACAAGATGCGGAATCGGGATGGGTATCTGAAAAACAAAGGTGGCAAGCTGACTCCCCTTGAACCGTTCGCGCAGAATCAGTGCTGCCCCGACCGCAAGAATCGAAGAGAGCAGCGTGCTCACAAATGCAATTCGAAACGTCAGCCACAGCGACTGCAAAAAGTTATTGTCAGTTAGGACTGAGGCGTAGTAGCTAAACGTAAAATCGGTGAGACCAATAAGCGGGAAGTAGCCCAAGCTCTGCCCTAGCCCCACGACCAAACCTCCCACAAACAACCCAAACAGCAGCACAAGTGCTGGCGCAAGCATGAGGATAGTTTTGAGATGAGGGCGCATGGGGCTTTTGGCTGCTGGCTTTTAGCTTATAGCTATTGGCTTTTAGCTCGCTTGCCACAACCAACTAGGGAGGTTATGGCAAAAAAGCTAAAAGCCAACGGCTAATGGCCAAAAGCTATTCGCTAATTCTCGAGCACGTTCTCGATCCAGCCTTCTTCCATGGCGGTCACCCAAGCGGCCGATGGCTCAGGCAGCGCATTTTCAGCCAGAACTTCAGGAGCTAAG
>JBCCSO010000127.1:0-10068 GCA_039199965.1 Chloroflexota bacterium
AAGCCCTCATCAATCAGTAGTCGGCTTGTGTTGAGTCCAATTCCGGTTGATGCCCCGGTTATTACAACAGATTTGTTCATAATTTATATCCTTTAAACAGATTGCAGAAAGTAACTGATTTTAGACCAGACTGGTCTTTTTAAAACATGACATTGTCGTAATAGTTACGTAGGTTGATCTTTAATTGAATCTAGGCACTAGCAAATACTCGTCTTATCGACCTTTTTATAGATAACACAATTCCGCAGAACCGACGAGCTTAAATCAATCTTTTTGCGACCGCAAATCGAAATCAAAACCAATTCACCTTGAGGACAACCTTAACCGCAAAGATGAATCTCTATATCAGAAACGTTCCCTGTAAACAAAAAAAGCACGTCAACCAAAACTCTCTGTACAGCCATCTAGAGAGTCCAATGAAAAAAGGTCGTTTGGAGACCGGATAGGTTTCAAAATCGTTGCCTCAGCGTGTGATAAAAGGCTTCTAAAAGCCTGACAGGTCTTTTTTCAGTCGACTCATCTACAATGATTGAGAATCTGCTAGGTCAATGCTCCAGAAAACATGGTTGTTTTACGACACATCGCTCTTAGTCTCCTTAAACAGGAAAAGTCAGCCAAGATTGGGATCAAAGAAAAGCGACTTAGGCCGTTTTCAAAAAATAATCGTCCGGAAAGGGGTTTTGAAATCGGCTGCTGGGCGATTTTAAAACGCACAAAGTGGATGATTTAATTTTGCAAATCGCCTTAAATGTGGATGGGATGAGGCATATTTACTGAAAGTCTCACAGATTTAGATGCGATTGTCCTATTTCAGTAGGTAAAAAGCCGTGAGTGCGCTCATGAAAAGGAACCATATGGATGAATTTTCAGCTAACTACATCTGGGTCAGTTTAGTTCTGCTGGATAGCAGCTAGCCTGAAGGTTGCGTGGGTGTCTGTGCGGGTTCAAGCGTTGGGGTTTCAGTTGGAATAGCCATGTGTGTTGGTGTAGGCGTTGCTGGAACCGTACAATCCAGATTTGGATGCCCAGAATTGACTGCGCAGTAATCTCCAATAGAAAGTGCCCAATCGGAATTACTGGGTGCTGACCACGTCTGGTTCTGGTTGGTGAAGGTGCCAGAAAATTCATCTCCTGTGATGGTGTTGAGCGCCGTGTAGGGAATGCTGCTGTTTGTCATCCACGATAAATCTAAAGAGATTGAGCTGGTATTTTCTTTGTAGATGATGGCTAGCTGATCGGCCGTTGACTGTAAACACACCCCATCTGTTAAGGTGTTGCAACGTTCCATGTCCGCGCGGAATCGGGGAGCCACAAAATCAGCATATGCTTTAAGTTCGGCCGCATTTGGGTAAGCCCGCGATCCTTCTTCGTAAGAGCCCCCTTCATCAAACTGCATGTTGCCCCAAATGTTGGCCACACCACCAGCCATCGTTGAATGCCACATGCCGCGGCGAGTTTCTTCAAACGTGTAGTCTTTGGCTGCGAATGCCTGATCAACCCGGAATCGATCTTCTGAGAAGGCAGGTTTTGTCGGCCGGAAATCAATTGCATTGAAATACCATGTCTGATCTGGATGGTGCTGTTCGTAGGCAGCATATGACAACACATCGGTATACTGCATGATTTGATTCTTTGCACCTCTAGCTCCCAACAAATGGTCCCAACCTGATTTGTCTTGAATATAGTTGTACCACGTTTCAATTTGAGCCGGTGTTGCCCATTCAAATACATCGTAGCCGTAGCCCATACTCCAGCCGGGCATTGGGCCAAGGCGGGCGGCTAAGTACCGCTGCATACGCTGGTCAATGGTTCCATTTAGCCCCCATTTTGTAGCGTTTTGTTGGCGCATGTTGTCACCATACATCCACAAATGAACCACACCCCCATTTTGATAGGTTGTTTCAATAATGTCTTCAAGGGTTTGGAAGGTATCTAAATCTGGGTCGGCATCGGCCGCGTTTATATTCTCGCAGGTGGCATTATAATTACCAGACGCCCCCAATTCGAACAGATGACAGTAGCCGCGTACGTGGAAGCCGTTAAAGCCGTGCCCATTAAAAAACAGGTTAATGTCATTGTCAATTTGGGTGGAATCGTTGAAGAAGTTAGTCAAATCACCCAGCATCACAAACTGAGGAACAAACACCTCACCTGTTCCTGATCGAGACCACTTGGTTCCGTCTGCTATAACAAACCCTTTTGCATCAGATGGATCAATGTGAATTGTCCCACTCAGGCCATCTAAATCAGGATCACTGCTTGTAGATGAGTACATCCAGCGGCCGGTATATTCGGCCGTAAATCGAGCCTTCCACTCATCATTATCGTTATAGAACATCTCTGTTTCACGCTGTTCGCCCGTGTCAATATGTGTGAAAGTAACGGTGGCGACTAGGTCAAACGGATTTCCCGACCACGTGGGATTAGCAAAAGCGATATCCATGTAGTTAAGTAATGTCCCTGTGTAATCCGCTACAGGTGTTGGCGTTGCTGTTTGAGTGGGTGTATTGGTAGGCAGAGGGGTTTGAGTAGGTGTGTTTTCTGGGGTTGCTGTAAAGGTTGGTGTGGGCAGCGTTTGCCAATATGACACCAAATAATTGTCTAAGAAAGTGGTGTGCTGATAGGTCCATCCCTGAAAACGCCAGCTTGCTCCTGTTGTTAGGATACCGCTCGCCACTCTGTACTCTGCGCTGATAGAAGGATTGTTTCTATTTTCTACTTGTACCAGAAATCCATCTGTGTCGTCTAAAACAATAGTCGCTGAATACCATTGGTTGGCTGCAATTTCTGACGATGAGAGAAGTTTGTGTTTAATAGTTGCCTCTCCATCTCGCTTAATTTGAACAAATAAACCACTATTTGTCTCGAACAGTCCGATTCTCTCGTTATCAGCTTGGTTTGCTAAAAGTGTTAAATGGGTTTTTGAATTTTTCGGATTAACTGAGAAGTCAAAACTAACCTGATTACCATCTTGAATGACAGCCGGGTTACTTCTGAAGAAAGTAGCTGTCCAGTCACTGCCGGTTCCACTGTTCTGGATCATGCTGGTGCTCCCTTCTACGTATGATCCATCTGCCCTGAAAATCCATTCAGAACCTGCTGGAGTTCCAGTTGGTGTATACGTGGGTGTGGGTGCATTTGGTGCTTCTTCTACAAGGTAGTTTTCAAGGAAGGTTGTGTTTCTGTAAGTCCATCCCTGAAAACGCCAGCTATTACCCGGTGTAAAAACTGTGGCTCCTGCACGATATTCTGCATGAATTGCTGGGTTATCCCTCTGCTCAACTTGAACAAGAAACCCATCTTGTTCGTCCAACACAATTCGAGCTGAATACCACTGGTTGGGCTGGAAAACTGATGCGGAAAGCAAGGTTTGACGAATAATCGGTTCAGTCGGATGACTATTCCTTTTGATTTGAACAAATAAATTTCCGTTGGACTCTAGTAGTGCAATTCGCTCGTAGTCAGTCTGGTTGGCAATTAGTGTCAGATAGGTTTTTGAATTGGTTTGATCTACATAAAAGTCAAAAGAGACTTGTTTGCCGTCGCTGATGTTGGACGGATTGGCTCTCCAGTACGTTGAAGACCAATCGGTCGCCGTCCCAACGCTTTGAATGGTACCAGAATCTCCAGACACATATGATGCCCCACCACGAAAGAACCATTCTGCAGATGAAATCTGAATGACAGATGGCTTCTCTGTTCTATTGGCACCTACCACATTTGAAAACAGTGCTGCTACTAACAAGCACAGGATGATTCCGGAGAAAATATATTGTTTCACTTCAAACCTCTCTGAAAAATCGATTGATTCATTGAGCAGGCGCATTCATGGAGTGAACGACTAAGTTTTCTGTATAAAACTTGATATCTCATAATTTTAGATACCCAACAAAATTTAATTAAATGGTCAGGTGGAAGGTGGGTAGCTATAGGCTGGCATAAGATCGATTGTAGGTGCATAGAGCCAGTTTTGAAGCTGAGATATATGCTAAGTGAGGTAGCTTAACACTCAGCTTGTTTCACGTACTTTCTATGTAATAAACTCTATCGGAAATAAGTGTTGATCGACAGATTACACGGATATCGTAGATTTTTGATGATTTATCAGTGTAATCTGAGCAATCTGTCAATACGCTAGCTCACATAAAATTAATTCCAATAAGATCTAATCAGTCGGAACCTATACACTGCTGTTTTCAATCGCTTACACTGAATGCGGAAACTGCATAAGCATTTCACTTGTAAACCGCTTCAAGCATGTCTCAAGTAGGATCGAAATACAATATGACTATCTAACTACAGATGCATTTGTCTGTCTGGTATCTTCTGAATGAACGGCCGGATATTAACCACAACTGAGGTCGTTAAAGTTAGAAATCCGTTACAGCTCTGTATGAAGTTGCTTGTAAAAAGCTTTTTATTGATCTGTTGCCAGAGTTAGAGTTCACAAAACAAGTCTGGTCTTTTCAAAAGATAGTGCGATCTACTTAGATTTCATAGACTTCTTCGTGGCTCAAAAATGAAAAAAGCTCCGGCTCGCTTTTGCAAGCCGGAGCTGAAAGTCTTGCTTCAGCTTTCAAAAAGTGCTTACCAATTACCAATAGCAATGGCCCAGTCAGATGAGCCCGGCGCATTCCAAGTTTGCTGCCCCGGTTGGAACGTACCGGTTACCTGCTGGCCGGTCTTTGTATTGATGGCTACAAACGCTTGACTACCGCTCATACTACCCAAATTCAAGCTGATTGAACTGGCATTTTCACGATAGAAAATAAATTGCGTGTTGTTACCGTTCTTCAAACAATAGCCGTTGGTTAGGTGATTGCAGCGGTCTAAGCCATCATGGAAACGGGAATTCATAAAGTCCGAATAAACGTTAAGCTCGTTCCTGTTCGGGTACTCACGCGATCCATTTTGATATGAACCGCCTTCATCAAACTGCATGTTGCCCCAAATGTTGGCAACACCACCGGCCATAGCTGAGTGCCACAGGCCGCGCCTAGTTTCTTCAAACGTATAGTCTTTAAACTGAAATGCTTGATCCACCCTGAAACGATCTTCTGAGAAGGATGGCTTGTGTGACCGGTCACTTATTTCGCTCACATACCAGTTGTAATCAGGATGGTGCTTCTCATAACCAGAATAGCTCAGGATTTCAGTGTACTGCATGATGCTATTCTTCGTTCCTCGGGCACCCATCAGATGCGGGTACATCATTCGATCATCAAGGTAGTTGTACCATGTATTGATCTGGCTCGAAGATGCCCATTCGTAAACGTCGTATCCATAACCCATTGTCCAACCGGGCAGTGCGCCTAGGCGGGCTGCAAAGTAGCGCTGCATTCTTTGGTCGATGGTGCCGTTCAGCCCCCAGTCAGTTGGGTTATGCTTACGCATGTTGTCACCATACATCCAGATGTGGGTGGAGCCACCGCGCCTGTATGTTTCCATGATGATGCTTTCTACTACTTCGAAGGTGCGGATGTCTGGATCACGATTGCTAGATGAGATGTAGTTACAGCGATCTTTGCCCAGCTCAAACCAGTGACAGTATCCACGAATGTGGAAGCCGGTAAAACCATGTCCACCCATAAAGGTGTCAAGGTCCCGATTTATTTTGCCTTTATCGTTGTAGAAACGATCGAGCTCGGCCGCCATTAAATACTGCGGCACAAACGCATCGCCGGTGCCTGAGCGTGACCATTTGTCACCATCCGCTACGACAAACCCTTTGGCATTGGAACCATTAATGCTGATGTTGCCCCGTTTGCCATTTAGATCGCCATCGCTGCTTTCTGTTGAGTATGTCCAAGTACCGGTGCGATCGGCCGTGAACCGAGCGCGCCACTCATTATCACCGTTGTAGTACATCTCCGTTTTGCGCGTAATGCCAGATGCCTGATGACGGAAAGTTACAACCGCAATCAGATCAAACGGATTTCCAGACCAAGTTGGGTTGTTAAAGCTGATATCTAACGGATTTAGCAACGACCCACTTACCGTGCCGCCGCCTGAAGGGGGTGGCTCAGGGGTGGCTGTTGGGGTATTTACCGGTGCTTGAGTGGGGATTGGGGTAGCGGTTGGATTCGGATTGCCACCACCTACTTGTATTAATTCAAAGCGGTCAAGCTGTGTGTTGACCTCACGACGATGGATGGAGATCGTATGTTGACCTTTACTCAGATAGAAGGCAGTTGGGTCAGATTTGCTGCGATCATTCAAATAATCATTCTTAAAGCTGTTCCCTTGAGCCACATCCCAGACATATCCGGCTGATGGTGCCCCATCTATCGTTACAAAGAACGAGTCTTCAACACTGCTAGGAGCTTTTACACGGGCCAACATTTGGTAATTGCCGGCCGTTTCAACGTTCACACAGTAGTCGACTCGATTTTCCATATCGATCCGGCCGCCCGGAGCATTACCTGCAGTGGCTGGAACATAAACAAATTTACCGCCGCTGGCGTTTGAATTGGTGCCAATTGCAAACGCACCTTTCAGCGTTCCATTTTCACCCTCAACCAGAAGCCCGTTACATGCAGGTGCTGAGGGTGGCTGCTGGGTTGGTGTTGGCGGCACGCTTGTGCTGGTGGCTGTTGGTGGTTGCTGAGTGGGTGGTGGATCAGTCGGTTTAGCTGTCGCGGTAGCTGTAGGATTTATGGGTGATCCATTTCCACCGGTGAAACGCAGCTCAAATTTGTCGAGCCGGGTGCCAGTCTCACGGCGATAGAATGAAATGATATGCTTTCCTTCGCTGAGCGTAACTGTGACCTTGTCTGTTTTACCGCGGTCATTGACAAAGTCATCAACGTAATTGTTGTTGTTTTGCACATCCCAAACATGTCCAGCAGACGGTGCACCGTCAATCGTAACAAAGAAAGAGTCGTGGTTGCTGTCCGGGGCATGCACGCGGGCCAAAATCTGATAATCACCACTCTGTGGAACCTCAACACAAAAATCTGCGCGATTGTTGAGATCAATTTTGCCGTTTGGCGCATGGCCATGCTTGTCTTCAATCTGGATAAATTGTCCACCGCTGGCACGTGAGTCCTGCCCGATGGTCATGTTGCCTTTTAGTGAGCCGTGCTCAGCCTCAACGACCAAGCCATGACAGGCGGAGCTTGGTGTATCGGGGGTAGCGGTAGGTGGCGGTGTGGTTGCGGTGGCCGTTGGTGGCAATGGGGTTGCTGTTTCTTGAGGCCGCGCCGGTGGGTCTTCGGTTGGATCTTCGATTGGATCTTCTACCGGTGAACCTAGGTCAAACATAGGGACTAGTTCGATCCAGTCGAGCAGAGTCCCGCTTTCACGACGATGAAAATTGATTTTATGATCCCCTTTGCTTAGGTAAATTGTCTGTGCGTCGTTTTTCCCGCGATCATGAATAATATCTTCTCTAAATGGCGCACCCGGTGCAGGTTGCCACAAATACCCGGCCGATGGAGCCCCGTCAACGGTAACGTGGAATGAGTCTTGGGTGCTGTCAGGTGCGTGCGCATTGGCTTTAATTTGATACTCTCCAGCAACATCAACCGTCATACAAAACTCTGCACGGTTGTCCCAGTCAGGGGTTTTGCCTGCATTGCCAGCACTATTGGGGATGTGAATATACTTTTTGCCGCTGGCTTTGTCATGATTGCCTGTTGTCATGGCTCCAAACAGTTCAGCATCTTCAGCCTCTTGACGCAGCTCTCCACAGGAAGGCTCTTCATCAATCGGATCTTCGACTGGATCCTCAATCGGTTTAGGTTCAGTGGGAGCTGGGTCCTCGATCAAAGAGGTTGCAACGAGCTCAATGCGATCTATCCTAGCACCTGCTTCGCGCTGGTTGAAGGTGATGGTATGCTGCCCGGCCGACAGTTTCAGTTCAATCTGCTTAGCTTGGCTGGCACGATCCGTCACTGATTTGAGCTCATATTTGTTGGTTGCACCGGTATCCCACAGATACGTTTTGCCACCAACGATGACCCAAAACGAGTCTTCTTCATGATCTCTGGCCTTCACCACTGCTTTCAGTACATATGTCCCACTTTGGTCAACTGTGAAGCAATAATCTACTTTGTTATTGGGGTGTGGCCCATCAAGGACCTTCCCTTGATCTCTTGGAGCATGAACATACGTGACGCTGCCTTCTTCTCCAATGGCCATTGCACCATGTAATGTTCCTGCTTCTGCTTGCTGCACAAGTCCCCCACATGCGTTGTTTTCTGCTGATGTCTGCATATTTCCGGCCATCGTCGTGCCAGAAACAATGAAAACAATGGCCCCAATAATCAAAGCACCCCATATCCAATAGTAATTTTTATTCATTTGCTTTCCCATGAGTCTTGTCCTAATTGTTATTCCGTTTCGGTTGACCTCTCTTTTTGTCCTCATCTCTGCTGTTCTATGTTTTTGTGAGTCTGTACTCACCTGTGAGTGGTCATACACGTGTGACTTAGGTGGTCACATACGGCTGAATAAAATTGACGGCGGAAATATAAAAAGCTGGTCAAGCGGCTGATGAGTTTTTTTTCGCAAAATGGTTGTAGCCTAAAGCACACCGACCAAATGAAGGGAGGTCATAGGCCATGTCAAAATGAATGATTTACCAGAGGTAGAGAAGGAAAAAGTTGCAAAAAGTTTGAATACTTACGGCTGAGCTAACGGTTAGGTGAAGCCTGCGTGAAGATTGTGATTTTCATCACAAGAGTTAACATAAAAGTGAAAATTTGAAGGGAAATCGGTCGGAATTTTTTGAAAATGACAAATTTTGAAGGATTTTGCGATGTTAACTGCTGTACACTTTTCGTAAGTTTCTTTGTAAGGTTATGATGGGTCTTCTGTTCAGCGATTGGGTAAATTTCAAGTAAAGTTGACGATAGTAATGGAAAACAGTAGATCGAAATGGGGGTATTTCATGGTAGACTGCAACCATCCCCAGAAACTAAAATCAACCTATCCAAAAGCATAAAGCAGACATGAATCAAACAACAGAAAAGAAACGCAGTTCACTCAGCCTATGGATTGGACTAGCTATTAGTGCTATTTGTATTTTCGTCTTGCTGCAGCTTATCGATGTGCAAGAAGCGATCCATGAAATTTCGACGGCCGACTACCGATTGGTCGCTTTGGGTGGACTGGCCCAAGTGGTTTTTCTCGTTCTGCGCACTTTTCGTTGGCGCTTCATGCTAAACAATGTGGTGAAATGGGAGCAGGTTTTTCACATTCAAAACATCGGATACATGCTGACCATGCTGCTGCCGTTTCGGTTAGGAGACCTGATCCGGGCTTATCTGATCGGCCGGGTGAAGCCGCTCAACTTTATGCAGGGGGCCTCATCGATGGTGCTTGAACGCATCTTGGACCTGCTGGTCATTATCATCTTGTTCCCCTTTGCCATTCGCGGGCTGCCCGAACTGCCGGTGCGGGTACAGCAGGCTGCATACGCGTTTGGCGCTGCGGCCATTGTGGGGGTGGGCGTGCTCATCTTCATGGCCAACTTGCCAGATCTCTTCCGCAGCATTGCTCGTTGGATTCTGGATTTAATTCCGTTTATGAAAACCGATGTATGGTTAGAGCGGTTAGACGGCATTTTGGCCGGTCTTGACTCTCTGACCAGCATCAAAAATGCGGCCTATTTACTTGTGAGCAGCTTCATCATCTGGGTTCCCATCCTTTACTCATACTGGATTACCATGCAAGCGGTTGGAATTGATGCTTCGTGGAGCGTGGCGATTTACACGGTGTGTATTGCGGCGTTTGGGGTAGCGGTGCCCTCCTCCCCCGGCCAGATTGGGGTGTTCGAGGCGGCCGTGTCTTTAGCGCTGGTTTCTGCGTTAGGGCAGGCGCTGAGCACAACGGCCGCTAGCTTTGGCATCATTTACCATGCAGTTCAGTACTTGGTGCTGATTATTTTGGGCGTGATCGGCTTGATTGCGCAGGGTGAATCGTTTGGGTCACTGGTGCGGCAGTCGCGGGAATTGACTTAGTTGATTAGAGAAGCGTAGGGGGCGACCACAACGGTGTGGGCATTGTCTTATTCCATAAATTTGTGTTACGATGTCGTCGCCCCCAACAATAGAAAAAAAGAGC
>JBCCSO010000128.1:0-9989 GCA_039199965.1 Chloroflexota bacterium
ATGGCGGTTGCGGGCGTTATCCGCTGGCGCTTTCCGCTGCCGGGTTTTGCCACGTGGCATAAGCCGACTGCAGTGTCATCGGCCGAAAAGATGCTGGCTCTCAACCCCGGCCGGTTGGCAGTGGGACATGGCCACGTTTTGGAAAGCCCTACATCGGCCATGGAAGACGCAATTGCAGAGGCCAAGAGGTAACATGGCCCGGGATTTAACAAAAGAGAAGGTAGTGCAAACAGCGGCCGATCTTGTCAACGCTGCGGGTGACTTTAATCAAATTACTTTGAAGCAGGTGGCAGACGCTTGCGGCGTTAAAGTCCCTTCTTTATATAATCACGTAAAAGGATTGGATGGTTTACATCAATCATTGCGTTTGCACAGCATTCGGCTGCTAGAGCGCTACATTCGAGATGGGCTAATGGGTTTGTCTGGCAGAGAGGCACTTGTGTCGGCCGCCAACAGCTATCGACAATTCGCCCATGACCAGCCGGGCATCTACCATCTTGGCATCTCTGCTGTTGGTATGGATGCTGAGACTAAGCAAGCTAGCCAAGATGTTACAGGCCTTTTGGTGCTAGCTTTTGGTTCCTATGGCTTAACGGGGGAAGATGCTTACCATGTCTTGAGAGGATACCGTAGCGTTGTGCACGGTTTTGTTTCAATCGAGCTGGTGGCTGGATTCGGCTTACCTTATGATCCGGACGTGAGCTTTAAGCTACTTGTTGAGACATTTTTGAACGGTGTTGAATCGTAACCTTTTGAGTCTTATGTCTTATTGAGGCTTTAGGGGAAGGTGGCATAAGCTTGGCGGACTGTGTAGTACCGCTTATGTCGAAAAAACTCCCTACCCTGTTTATTCAATTTTCAAATGCTCTTTCTGCCTCAATCGTCATCCCTATTTTGCCTCTGCTGGCCGTCGATCATTTTGGAGCAACCGCATTTCAAGCGATTTCGCTTGAGAGCAGCTACTATCTAACCAAGCTGATCTCAACGCCTTATTTAGCCGCTTTGTCGGACAGATACGGCCGGAAACCTATATTTTTGTTCGGTCAGTGCGGTACGTTTTTGGGGTTGATTTTAATTTTGGGGGTAGCACCAGCTTTGAACGGAACCTCTTGGGGAAGTATCCAAAACTTGGGCATCATCATCTTGTTCTTGGCTAGATCGCTAGACGGTGTGACCGGTGGGAACAGCACAATTGCGCGAATTTTCTTAACCGAGGTGCTTGAAAAAAAGGAGCATACGCAGGCTTTAGGTCAATTGGCCGCAATGCAGGGGGTTGGTTTCATACTGGGACCTGCATTGGGTGGCATGATGGCAACTCGATTTGGCTTTTTTGCCCCATTTGCCTGCGGAGCGATCTTGTCGATAGGCGCCTTACTTATTATTTCATTCTTTATTCCTACCAAACCACCCGTTCGCGTTGCGCAAGATGAGCTGAACCAGTCCTTTGGTTTTGATTTTAAAGAGATTTTTCGCCACCCAGTTTATTTGAAGCTAGCCATCATT
This sequence comes from Chloroflexota bacterium, assembly GCA_039199965.1. GTDB lineage: Bacteria > Chloroflexota > Anaerolineae > Promineifilales > Promineifilaceae > WTJY01. The sequence goes on from JBCCSO010000128.1 coordinate 1,504, forward strand.
GCATTTGCAGGACCGCTTTGTTTTGCTGCTATCTCACCTTCGCTCGTCCTGTATGTTGATCACCGATTCTTTAACCCAGCCAATCAATGGATCATGTCTGATGTAAGCCAGTTTGTGGGCTGGATGTATACGTTGGTGGGTATATGCTTGGTGATTTCACAGCTACTTTTGATTAAACCCATCGGCCGCAAATTAGATGACGCCAGAATTACGCTTGTGGGTCAGGTTGGTTTAAGCATTTCTTTTTTAGCTGTACCGTTTTTTAGTTCTCCGTATTTATTTCTAGCGGTTTTGCTAGCGGCCGTTTTATTTTACGGACTTATAGAACCGTCTTTGCAGACTTTGATCGTGCATGCGTCTGATGATCAGAATGTGGGCAAGCGGCTGGGAATGTATGCTGCGCTTACCAGTTTGGCAAATTTGCTGGGTCCACTTTGGGCCGGTTGGCTGTTTCAATATTTTTCTCCACAAAGTATTTGGTGGGTATCTAGCCTTTTGCTTATTCCAACTGCTATTATCTCACTCCGATTGGTCAACCTTAAAAAGCCTATGGCGATTTCAGCGTAACTTCATTCCTATTTCTCGTTGTTCACAAATCGATTATGATTTAACACTACGATTAACCCCCTCAGTTTATGCAACTTTCAGAATTTCAATCTTTACCGATTAAAGAAGTTGAAAAAATAATTCAAGAAACAGGGCCACATACATGCGCTTGGGTTGTGAATGGAACCCGGCGCTGGTATATGCTTGAGTATCAAACGCGTTTAGAAGATTTCTCTTTAGATTACCTTGGAACGATTAATCAGCGAACGATTGAAATCATTCAAATGTTTTTTGAGCATGGAGTAAATACGCTGGTTATGCCAATCATCAGCCCGTATATCTTGAGAAAGAGAAGTGCGAGTTATGGGAAAATGGCAAGCTACGCGATTGAGCAGTTGACGGTTAATCAACACTATCTGGATTTCTATGATTCGTTGGATGTTCGCGTGGGGGTTTACGGTGATTATAAAAACTATTTTGGCAAGGAAACAGTTGATCGATTAGAAAAAAGCATTGAAAGTGTTAAGCAGCGGACGGCCGATCACCGCAAAAAGCGTATTTTTTGGGGAGTATGCGCCCACGATGCAATTGAAACCGTCTCTCAATTGTCCATTGATCACTATTTAAAAAATTCGGTCGCACCCACGAAAAAACAGCTTATTGAAGCATATTACGGCGAGTACGTAGAGCCGGTTGATCTGTACTTAAGTGCTTCAAAGCCTCGTGTATTTGACGTACCTCTGATTTCGAGCGGCCGGGAAAGCCTTTATTTTACCGTTGCACCTTCACCTTACATGGACCAATCTCAGTTCCGAGATATTCTGTATGACCATATCTTTCATCGAACTGCTACACAAAGCCAGTATACATTCGAAGATGTGGATCAAGAAAAAGATTGGAACTTGCTGCGTGATTTTTACCACCTTAACAAAAGATCTACTCTGGGAATTGGTATTCGAGAGGAAAGGTTAGGGGTGTGGCATGCGGTGCCCCAAGTTCAAACTGAAGAGGAGGTTTGCTCCGTACAACAACAAAGTACACGTAATAATCAAGGTGATCGTGCCGGACACCATAATTTTCTTTTAGCGGATCAGATCTTAGATACGTTGAAAGAAACCGGTCCGGGGCACAATACAACTACGGCTTACGATACGGCGTGGGTTGCCAAGTTGAAAGATCAGGCCCCTAAAAGTGCTGCAAAGGCTCTAAACTGGCTGCGAAAGAATCAACTTTCTAATGGGAGTTGGGGGATGAATCGGCCACTGTATCACCACGATCGAGTGGTGTGTACCTTGGCGGCTATTATTGCTCTGCGAAAGAATGGAGATATTAGAGATCGTGATCGTGTTGCAAAGGGACTGTTTGCGCTACATGATCATTTAGAGCTTCTACACATGGATCAAGCTGGGCCAACAGTGGGCTTTGAAATGATTCTGCCTGCGCTAATCAATGAGGCTCTGGATGTAGGCCTTCTGCCTCCTATCGATGATGAATTTTTGACCCCACTCAGAAAGGTGCGTTCGTATAAGCTGAGCCTCAGCCCAAATGGCATGATTAACCGTGATGTAAGCATGGCATTTTCAGCCGAAATGGCTGGTGAGGACGGCAAAAAGATATTAGCCGTTGATGATATTCTTGAGGCTAATGGCTCAGTTGCCTTGAGCCCATCTGCTACAGCCTATTATCTGCTTAAAATCAAACCATTTGATCCAGAGCCACTGGCCTATATTCAGTCGCTCTGGCAAAATGGGATCGCTAACTTTTCTCCATTTGATTTGTTTGAGCAAGGGTGGGTTTTATGGAACTTCAGCCTAAATAATTTAGAAGCCTACCCTGAAATCGAAGCTAGAAAAGATGAAATTCTAGAAAACTTGTATCAAAATTGGCGCAAAGGTGAGGGCATTGGCTTTAGTGAATTTTATTCGCCAACCGATGCAGATGATACGGCTATCACTTTTCGGCTTTTGAATGAAGCGGGATATGATGTGGACATCAGTGATGTTTTGCGGTTTGAGGGAGACAACCATTTTAGAACGTTTGACTTCGAGACTCATTCTTCTGTCAGCACCAATGTACACATTTTGTTTGCGTTGAGGGCTGCTGGGTATGACCGGTCAGATCCAGAGGTGCAAAAGATTCTAAAATTTATTGAGGCAGAGCGTGTTGATCGCAATTATTGGATTGATAAATGGCACATTTCCCCTTACTACGTCACATCACATGCCATCATTGCCCTTATTGGTCTAGAAAACGAATTGGCTAGAGACAGCATCCAATGGATGCTTGATACGCAAAAATCAAACGGAGGATGGGGAGATCAGTTCACCACGGCCGAAGAGACCGCGTATTGTTTGCAAGCAATTTTGCTGTGGAAAAAGGCCGGACATTATGTGCCAGAAGAGGCCATTAAAAATGCCCTTGAATGGTTAAATGATCACTTGTTTGAGCCTTATCCACCGCAGTGGATGGCTAAATGTCTCTATAGCCCGCTTGTAATGGTCCGATCATCTATTTTAAGTGCGCTTATGCTTGCAAAAGAAATTGGACTTGCGGATCAGAGATTTGCGGCCATGGTAGTTTAATATGCTTGAAGTTAGTCAAAATAAGTTTGTCTTGCTGTGCTTGAGTCTTATTGAAGTCCGAAATGACACGGGCGTTTGGCTACGTCGTGGGAAAATATTGAACGTTATATTGCTAACGTTCTTTTTTTTGTCGTTTTTTGGGGCTATTACCAATTGGATGTACATGCTGACTGGTATGGATGATGGCAGTGTGTGGCTGACGTTTTATATTCTCGGCGCAACCATTGTAAGCACATCAGGACTCTACTACGTTAACACTTTTGTTTCAGTAAGACCGGCCGCAGCTACCTTCTTACTCCTCCTTATTCTGCTGATTTTTGTGGCAGATGATCCAGCCCAGACAGTTTGGGGACGTAACATGATTCCGCTGGCGCTTCCTATCATTATGGCGGGGCTAATCATGAATCCGAAAATGAGTTTTGCAGCCGCAGCTGTTATCAGTTTCGGATCACTGGGACTCGCTCACACAACTGGTCAGTTGCCAAATGCCTTTGGTGTTATCACCTATATGATCCTTTCGCTGATCTCATGGTTAGCTACAAACCACTTGGAAAATGCGGTTGATAACCTGCACCAAGTAAATCGTGAATTGGACACACGAGTCATGCAGAGAACCAAAGAATTGGCCATTGCCAATGAACTGCTTGACGAGGAGCGGAAGCTGCTGGAGATGCGCGTCACTGAGAGAACTGCTGAAATTTCTGAAATGAATGCTCACCTTAACCGGGTAGCGAACGTCAAAGATGAGTTTTTAGCAAACATGAGCCATGAATTGCGCACTCCTTTGAACGCTATTATTGGCTATAGTGAAGGTTTACTAGAAGATGCAGAGGAGGAAGAGGAGCTCAACGAAATTTACGTCCAAGATATCGACAACATTCTTAAGGCTGGCCGACATTTACTAAACATCATTAATGACATTCTAGATATTTCCAAGCTGGAAGCGAATCAAATGTCCCTTCATATTACTCCAATAAACATTGATGGACTTATTGAGAATCTATTGGTGTCTGTGGGACCTGCTGTGGAAGCACAAAACAATACTTTCCAAATCGTCAATGATTGTTCTGATGTTAGCTTTGCTTCAGATGAGCTCAAACTTACCCAAATTTTATTAAACCTGTTGGGGAATGCAGCCAAATTTACTTCTAATGGTTGTGTACGATTGCATATAGAGCCTTACGGAGTGAATGAGATTCGATTTTCTGTTCACGATACAGGGGTTGGCATTCCAAAAAGTTCTTTAAGTCAGATATTTTTGCCGTTTAGACAGGTTGAAAACAGTAAATCAAGAACCTTTGGTGGTTCTGGGTTGGGCCTAGCAATCAGTTCGAAAATGGCAAAAATAATGGGTGGGGCAATTACAGTTAAGAGTGAAGTGGGGGAAGGTTCAGTTTTTCGCCTTGTTCTGCCAATCCGCCTCAAAGGATATGTAGCTGAAAAATTTGAGGGTTTGTCTAAAACGACTGCTATTTAGCCATACAATCAACTAGCTTAAGAGAATCTCATCTGAACGTTTGCATGATGAAAACGGCAAACCTATACTTCTGAGCGGATTCTAGGAGAATATTTGCTATGAAAGTACTGGTTGCGGGTGAAGATCCGTTTATTTCTGAAATTGGGAAACTATGTGACGCTGCAGGGCATGACACAACACTCTTTTTAATTGAAGACTTTTATGACTCAATTGAAAGTGGTTATCTAATTGAACAATTTGCTGATGTAGATATCGTCATTGAAGCGCACAATGAAACGGCCGCAGCTAAACAAGAGCTATTGGTTAGTTTGGCAAAAACCATCCCTGATGATGCGATGCTGCTCACCTCAGCGATGGCGACAAGCACCACCTTGGCTGCTTCTTGGGTGCCATTTCAAGGACGCGTTGTTGGGTTCTTGATCATGCCTCCTATGGAAAATCATCCAATTGTTGAGCTGGCGGCCGGTTTTAATACGGACCACCGCTACTTTGAAGCTGCCATCGGCTTCTGGCGCTCTCTGGGTATGGTAACCCAAAATGTACGTGACGGTGCTGGGCTTATTCGCGGCCGCTTAATTGGCGGTATGATCAACGAAGCAGCCACGCTCGTCATGGAAGGGGTTGCCTCAGCCGAGGAGATTGACGCGATGTTCAAAGTTGGAGACAGCCTGCCTCTCGGCCCACTCTCTTGGGCTGATTACATTGGCACCGATGCAGCCCTTGGCATTATGCGTGGGATTTATTCAGAATGGCAGATTGACCGTTTTCGGCCATCACCACTACTCAAGCATTTGGTTGCTTCTGGCAAACTAGGGCGAAAAAGTGGGATCGGATTTTTCAAGTACGAATAAGGGCGTTTAAAAACAGTAAACGCCCTAAAGCATTGCTCAAAATCGGCTCATGGCCAACCGGAACGTGTTCTCATTGCGGCACTAATTTCTTGGGTTGGCCTAGCACACTACATTGCCAATAAATGGATGATGTTGGTCTAAGCAAAAATAATTCCAGATGGGTTTTTGGCGCGTTTCTAGCCGGACTCATTTTGCGATTGTTGAATTTAGGGGGGAAAAGCCTGTGGTTTGATGAAGCCCACGCCTACTACGTTGCAAACGCGGGTGCTGAAGCATTCTGGGTGAGGGGGCTTGACTCATTCCATCCACCACTCTTTTTTCATCTACTCCAAATCTGGTCGAATTTTGGTCAGGAAGAAGCCTTCTTGCGAATCCTGCCTGCACTCCTTGCGTCGATAGGCACCATACCGATTTTCATTATCGGCCGCCGGATATTCAATTCTGGAGTTGGGTTAACGGCCGCGCTGCTTTTTGCGCTAAACCCACTGGTGATGTGGTACAGCCAAGAGCTGCGTATGTACGCTCAATTCATTACCTTTGGCCTGCTTTCAACCGCCTGCCTAGCTACGTTCATTTCAACTGAAAACAACAGGCTAAAAATTTGGTCAGCGCTCTTTTTTGTAATGAGCACCATTGGTATTTTGTATTCCCATTACTTGAGCATGCTCTTTGTCTATGCCCAGCTTCTGTTGCTTCTGGTTGTTTGGGGATTCGGCCGGGCAAGTCTGAAGCAGGTTGGTCTTTGGGCTTTAGGCGTTGCGATTTCCGTTGGTTTTTATTGGCCGTGGATCAACTCAGTACCGGGTAATCGTTTTTATACGCGCCTGTTATCTGGTGATTCTGTCTCGTACTTTTCACCTTTGGTCAGTCAATTTTCAGACAATATCGGATTGATTCGCCTAGTTGGGGCTGTTTTGATTGTGGTTGCAGTGGCGGCTTTGGTCCAAATTCGCTGGCTGAGAGAAATGGCCGAAAAAATCTTAAGCGCAAACTGGTTTAAGGTTGGCCTATTTGTTTTCTTTGTGCTTTTCCTCGCAATTTCTGTGTACCCACGCGGTTACACCATCAAGCGACATGTGCTGATTTATGTGCCGTTTTTGCTAATTATTGTGGGGATAATTTGGCCCGTCAGCACGAAAAACTTTGCTGCTGTTGGTCTGCTCTGTGCTGCCTCACTTGTCGCTTCCCTCTGGAATATTTACCTAATTCCTAAAACCGAGTGGGAACAGATCAACAATCAGATTACGGCCGATGTTCAAGCATATGACACAGTCTTAATTAATCCCGGTCACATGGGGTTTGCATTCGATTACTACAATGAGGAGCAGTCTCTTCTCATTACTCAAAGGGGCGATGAACTGCGTGATGCGTTGGCTCAAGTTGTAGAGGTGGAAGGTCGCGTGTGGTATGTGGCTCAACCCACCGATCAAAATCACCGGCCGGCCGTGACTGATGCGCTTAACGAATTTCTCGATTCATCAAGCTGTACCGACTTTACAAAAGTGCAGCTTTGCCTTTACGAATAACCGTCAAAAAAGCCCGTGAGTGCGTCGTTCTAGCTGCTAGATTTAACTAGCAGGTACCTAAAGCCCGCGTTCCCCGCGAATGTAGGGTACACCCAGCGCGGCCGGAGCCCCCAAGCGTTTGCGGCGTGCCTGATTTGAGCCAACTACCAAGGCCAGAATAATTAAGATAAACGGAAGCATTTTGAGGAAAAAGCCTAAATTGGCGTTCACAAACAGTGGATTTACAAATCCAAATAGCGTCTCTGGCCCTTGCATGTCGAGAATGCCCCTGCGTAATGCCCCAAACAAATAGCTGCCAATTGCCGCTCGAACCGGATTCCACTGGGCAAAGATTACTAATCCAACCGCAATCCAGCCTTGACCCGATGTGGTCTGTACGCTGTACCAGCCGGGTGAAACGGACAGGCTAATAATCGCCCCAGCTAAACCGGCCATGCAGCCGCCAAAAATGACGTACAAATATCTCTGAGCATAAACGTTGATGCCTAGCACGTCGGCCGCTTCCGGTTTTTCTCCGATGGCTCTGAGCGTCATTCCTGGCCGGGTGCGGAAAATGTAAAACCACGCCAGCGGAACAAATAGATAGCCTACGTAGACCAAGGGGCTGTGCTCCGTAAAGAAAATAGGGCCTACAACTGGGATTGCACTCAAGACTGGAATTGTGACGTCGGCAATTGTTGGAGCGATTTGGGAAGATAATCCCTCACCCAGAACGGTCGATAGGCCGGTGCCCAGAAATGTAAGCGACAGGCCGCTGACCACCTGATCCGCTTGAAAGTGGATGGTGACCAACGCATGCGCAAGGCTCAATACGCCGCCAGCAACCAATCCCATGAACATGCCAACCCACGGATTGCCGGATGATAGTGAAATCGCATACCCGGCCATTGCGCCGATCAGCATCATTCCTTCAACGCCCAGATTGAGAATGCCTGCCCGTTCGTTGAAGATAGCTCCAATCGACGCGAATAGAAGGATGGTGCCGGTGGCGATGCCGGAGTGAAAAATGATGATTGGGTCCATGTTTTTTAGTGGGAAGCATGAAGTAGAAAGTACGAAACCGCTTCACACTTCACGCTTAAACCTTTTAACTTGCTACCTCGACAGATTGAACAATTTTAATCCGATAGCGCACCAAAACTTCACTGCTGATGATGAAAAACAGAATCAAGCCTTGAAGCATAGATGAAATTCCGGCCGGTTGAATTTCACGGCTGGCGATAATTAATGCACCAAACAAGATGGATACCAAGATAACGGCAACTGGGTTGAGTTTAGCCAGCCATGCCACAATAATGCCGGTAAAGCCATAATCGGGTGAAATTTGCTGCTGAAGCCTGTGCACAACGCCAGTCACCTCAACCATACCGGCCAAACCGGCCAGCGCTCCCGAAAACATTAGCACTAAAATAATGTTCCGTTTGATGTTGATGCCTGAGTAGCGGGCCGCTTCTGGGTTATCTCCAATCAGCTTGACCTCAAACCCCCACTGGCTTTTGGTGAG
>JBCCSO010000129.1:0-9917 GCA_039199965.1 Chloroflexota bacterium
CTACAGATCACATAAATCCCAGAAAGCACAAGTGAAACTTATTTACGTTACAGAGTATTCAGTTTTCTAAATATTTTGTCTAAATAAGCTTCTCTCTAATTATCTGAAGGGTGTGCATACCCTTTCAACCAAACCGATTAGTGGGCCGGTTAAGATAAAAATCGGCTCAAGTCGATTAAAACCATCTAATTTTTTATCAATCAGCCTGATTTAATCAGGCTTTTTATCTTACCTAACCCAGCTTGCTACTAACTCTTGCTTTCGAAAAGTTTTGTGCAAAGGGCGGGGCACACCCCTCGATGAGCAGAGATACCATTTTCATAAGCGCCCATGGGGGAAGACCCTTTAACAAGTTGCTTTATTGATACACTTAGCCAGAGAACTGCTACGCTCTTAGATCTAAAATCGCAAGGAAAACACCGTCTTCCATCTTAAATTTAAAGCCTAATCGTTCAGACACCTTTTTCATGCCGATATTATTGGGCAAAATGTATGCAATAATCCGGTCTAGGTTTTCATCTTTGCCTACCTGAACGAGCTGTTCGAGCAGGTTGGTACCAATGCCTTGCCCATGCCACAAATCAGACACCAAGATAGCGTATTCGGCCGAGTTTTGGCCGTGCTCTTTGGTCAAACGCCCGGCCGCCACAATCTCTTCTTGCCCGTCACCTATGTCATTTGTGACCACCAAAGCGATGTCCCGGTCATAATCCACGTGACACACCCGTATCAGCCGATCATGCGCCGTGCGGGCAGTGAAGCCCAATGCAGAAAAGTAGCGCATGTAGACACTTTCGCTTGACAACCCCCGATGGAAATCCACCATTAACGGCTCATCTTCCGGCCGGATAGGGCGCATCTCAACCTGTCGCCCCGCTTTGGTTTCAAACGGTTTTTCATACTGGGTCGGATACGGCCGGATAGCAAGCGGCAGGACATCGTTGACTTCGGGCGGGTACAGAATAACCCGGCCGTCCAAAGCGATTAGCTGCTCAGATGAAGCCAGCAGCGGGTTGATGTCAATCTCACGAATAAACGGATGCTCAGACACCAAGTAGCTAAACCGGACCATCAGGGTTTCCAAAGCCGCTAAGTCAACCGCATCACGGCCGCGAACCCCTTCAAGGGCTTCATAAATTTTGGTGCGCTTCATCATACGGCGTGCCAGATTTGAGTTAAGCGGTGGCAATTCCAGCGCGTTGTCTTTAAACACTTCAACCAATGTACCGCCTGTACCAAAGAGTAGAACAGGGCCAAACTGGGGATCAGGTGTGGCCCCCAAAATAAGTTCATAGCTTTCACTCAAGTCAACCATTGGCTGGACAGTCACCCCTTGAAAATCGGCCGGGCTATACTTTTCAGCCACCTTGCTTTCAATAAGCTCATAGGCGGCTTGCACCTCCGCTGCATCGTTGAGATTTAGCTGAACGCCACCCACATCAGTCTTGTGGGTAATCGTCTCTGAATTGATCTTAATCACGACCGGATAACCAATCATTTGCGCCTGTTCAACCGCATCGTCAGCCGTTTTTGCCAGATAAGTGGGAACAGTGTGGATGCCATAGGCAGCCAACATCGACTTCGACTCAAACTCTGTCAAAATGGTCCGGCCGGTTGAGCGGATATCTGTGATCATATCGTGGACCATTTGACGATCCGGCTCAAAATCCCCCTGCCAGCGTGGGGTTTCATAGACCTTTTGCAGGTTTAAAGCATAGCGCCACATGTAACTGAACATGCGCGCGGCCGTATCAGGATAGCTAAAAGTGGGGATACCAGCTTGGTTCAAAATATCCATACCGGCCCGGACTTCTGTTCCTCCCATCCAGCTGGTTAAAAATGGCCGTCTGCCCCGTTTCTCTTTGACAAACCGGACCAGCTCTTGGGCCGTGCGCGTCGGGTCTGTCATCGCTTGGGGTGACAGCACAACCAAAAATCCATCTGACTCTTTATTTTCCACGGCCGCTTCTACCGCTTTGACATACGTTTCCGGGGTTGCGTCTCCCAAAATATCAATGGGGTTTGCGTGGCTCCAATGTTCTGGCAGGATGTTGTCGAGCGCAGACACAACGTCAGCAGAAAGCGGGCTTAAATCGCCTCCGGAGCTCAACAATGCATCCGTTGCCAAGACCCCCGGACCACCCGCGTTGGTAATAATGGCCAAATTTGGTCCTCTAGAGCGAGGCTGCTTAGATAGCAACTCGGCCATGTAGAAAAGCTCGCTGATGCTGTCAACGCGCAGCGCTCCTGCCCGTCGGAAGGCCATATCTAGCACATCGTCACTGCCGGTCATTGAGCCGGTGTGACTTGCGGCCGCCTGTGCTGCAGCCTCTGTCCGACCTGGTTTAATGATGATCACAGGCTTGGTTAACGACACTTCACGCGCGGCCGAAATAAACGAACGAGCATTCCCCACAGACTCCATATAGATCACAATACTTTTTGTCTTGGGATCGTCTCCCAGCCACGTAATAATGTCTCCCCAGTCTACGTCTAGCATAGAGCCAATGCTCACGAAGGCACTAAATCCGACATTTTCAGTCATTGACCAGTCAAGGATGGCTGTACACATCGCCCCGGATTGGCTAATAAAACCGACATTGCCGGGCATCGCCATTTTGCTAGCAAAGGTGGCGTTCATACCCGTGATCGGGTTCATCACACCTAAGCAGTTGGGGCCAATGATGCGCATGTTGCCCGCTTGGGCTATTTCTAAAATTTCTTGCTCTAGCTTGACGCCTGCTTCGCCAATCTCCTTAAACCCGGCCGAAATAATGATGGCTCCGGGAATTTTGGCGAGCGTACATTCTTTCACCACTTGTGACACAAAACGGGCAGGAACCACAATCACAGCCAAGTCGATGCGCCCTTCAATCTCTTCAATCTTTTGATAGCATTTTTCACCAAAAACGCGTACGCGGCCCGGATTGACCAAGTATAGGTTTCCTTCCCAAGTACCTTCTAAAAGATTTTGTGTGATGGTGCGTCCGACACTATTTTCTGTTTCTGTTGCACCAATTACGGCGATGCTTTGCGGCCGGAAAATAGCATCCAGCGGCCGACGGGTGACATTCCAAAAGTCGTGTGCTCTACCTTTCTCAAGTGTTGACATGATGATTCCTTATAAGTAACAGTCAGGTGGGTCCTCTGTAACAAGCAAAAACTGATCTCACCTAAAACGGATTTTTCTAAGCTTTCGCAGGATGGCTCAGATTATATTTTAATTGGGGAAAATCTGCGCAATCTGTAATTGATAAAAACAAATTTTACAGGATAGTGTATGAGGGCTTAAAGTCAGATTTTAACAAAAAAGACTCAACTAATTGAATTAGCTGAGTCTTTCTTATAACGCAGGCGCTATTTTTAAATTTTTCTCTTGTAACGGCTCTGTTAGGCTTTCTGATCGAATGCGCCTTGCTGAGTAACACATTATCATGGTCTGATCATTCGTTCTGCCACACGAATCTTTTTATTTCGTTCAAAATACTATTCAATCTTGTCCTGATGGGCTATTTTGTTCATCGGCCGTTCCTTACATCCCGCAAATGATTCAAACTCATTTGCAGTTGAGATGCCTATGATCTGTCCTATCAATCAAACAACTTGTTTCCCACTATCTGCTACCGCTTGGCCATGCCTGAAATGACCATTTCCTCTTAACAAATCAACGAACCAGTTTTTTCTGAATAAGTTGGTAATCCGGTTTCGGTATCACGTTTTTTTAATTTAAGGGTGTGTTTGTTACGTTGACTCAAGCATAGTCAAATTTTCAATTACCCAGAAGTGACAGATATTATCGTCCAAACATGACAGTGTCATTCATCAGTCAATTTCTGCCTCTAAGAAAGAACCTTTATTAAAAACATTCAAAATCAAATACACAATCGACTATAATACCTAGGTACCAGAAGTAGATCCTCAAGAATCAGCACTTTGGCCTAACCGCAGCCATCGTCCAAGGAATCGGGTTAAACCTTTAATTTGCCTAATGGCGTTTGACGTTGTTTGTAAAAGATGATCGGTACAGAGCCAAAATCAGGTTGGTTCTGCAGGAATTAGAAAGAAGAGAAAGAATTATGCAAAATACACCACCCATGCTGTCTGGCGGGCTACCATTTTTAGGTCATGCCCTTGAATTTGGAAAAGACATCACAAAAATTTGTCAGAGAGGTCATGAAGAACACAAAGGGATCTTTGCCATTAAACTGCTGAGTGCCAATATTGCCGTACTCGATGGTCCTGAGCTGAACAAGTTTTTCTATACAGAAACAGACAAAAGACTGAATATTGGAGAGGTCTATGATAACCTGAAGTCTGCCATCGGCCGGGCGATTTTTATTGGCACAAAAGAGCAGTACGCCAACCAGCGGGTTTTCCTGAGAATCCTTTTCTCGCGGGAAAAAATGGCTAAATATGTCAAATCGATGGAAGATGAGGTTCAGTTCTGGCTTGATAGCTTAGGAGATGAGGGGACGGTCAACTTAACCGATGACTTTTTGCGGCTAACCCAGTACGTGGCCGGCAACGCATTTCTGGGTGGTGATTTTCGCAAACATTTTGACGGTGACTTTTGGGCCGCATTTGAAGACCTTTCCAAAGCGATGTCGCCTACCATTCCAAGAAACCTACCACTCCCTGTTAATATCAGACGAGATCGAAGCCGACGCCTGATCAAAAGAACGTTTGACCCGATCGTCGAAAACCACCGTCAGCACCCAGATAATTTAGACGACACCATTGGTATCTTAACCAACACTCCACAGCGGGATGGCACCTATATGACCAACCAAGAGATTGTCGACTTTATGACCGCCATTTTTTGGGCAGGCCACGAGACAACGGCCGGTCAGAGCGCATGGCTTGTCACGCTGCTCCTCCAGCACCCCGGCTATCTTGAAAAGGTCTGTCAAGAAATAGAAGAAAATCTACCATTAGATCAAGAGATAACAGGTAGCACGCTACGCAATTTAAACCACATTTATTGGTCAATTGAAGAAACCGCCCGCATGCGCCCGGCAGCTCCCATCCAAATGCGCTTGGTCGAAGAAGACATTGAGCTCGAAGGGTACAAAATACCGGCCGGATGGTTGGTCATGGTCAATGGACCTGTTACCCACAACGACCCTGAGATCTGGGAAGATCCCGATGCATTTGATCCACTTCGCTATTCACCAGATCGAAACGAAGGCAAAAACGCTTTCAACACCGTTAATTTTGGCGGTGGCACCCACAAGTGCACCGGCATGAATTTTGCCAAAAATGAGATGGCAATCATTATGGGTCGTTTATTTCAGCAATTTGAAATAGAGCTGCTATCAAAAGATCCTCACACAGTCTTTGGAATGGGTGCCGCAAAACCGTCTGAAGTGTGGGTAAAATATAAGAAACGAGAGGTCCCACTGGGGGCGCAAGCTCAAGAGGCGGCTCACAAGAGCTAAAGGTCATGAAAGCTTCACTAACCATAAGCCAAAAACAAAACCCCCTCAGGTTTAAAAACTTGAGGGGGTTTTGTTTTCCAGCTAACTTCGCAGTTCGGCCGTTAGCTCTTGCAGCGCCTTCCGACGCGCTAGCCGCTTAGAATCACGCTCGACCGCAATAGGCGGAGCCGCACGCAGACTGCACTGGGCCGGTGTCAATGAACAGCGCTCACATGTTTCGTTAATAATCACTTGGGGAATTTCTGGATCGGTAGAGAAATGCAGTGTGTTGCGCAGATTTGGTTCAATCCTAAAACCGATAATACCGCAAGAATCATAGCCCTCAAGCGGCATCTCCCGCGCGAATCCAAAGCAGAGAAACCACGCTTTTTGATCCAGGTACTCAGACACCTGAACACCAATGACTGGCGTATCCATGCCAGTGGAATCACCGGCCACTCGCTTTTCCTTTAGCTCCCGAAGGAGCCGCACTACCAGCCAATGGCGACAAAAATGTTCGTCGGCCGCCAACCCGTTAGGGACTCGTAAACGATTCAAATTGAGCTGTCGTGCCAGACGGTATCGCTCACCTTGCGAATGAACTCGTAAATAATGAATAGGCAGTCCAAAAAATTGAGGGATCAGCTCGCTAAAGCGATACATCAGGTTTTCAGGTGAAACCCGATATTTATCCATCATTGCTTTGAGTGATTCAGCCACCCACTCTTTTTGATCAAAAAAATCTTGGATATCGTCTAGCATCGCTTGATGAGGCATGAGCAGAGCACCCGCAAAATAGGAAGCCCTAAAATCGTTCAGCACCTGCTGGAAAGAGTCAACTTGGTCAGGCGGGGTTGTTTTGGCACGGTCCGTCAGTTTCAAAGCCACATAGCCTATTTCTCGGGCCAGCAGAAAGCGGATTTGGAACGGATGGAGTTTGGTATTGAGCAATAGCTGGGGATGACGGCCGCGTATGAAGACCGACCTATACCCATTAAGCGCTGAGTGCTCTTCCAATTTATCTTGATCAATTGTGTAGCGATAGTTCTTCTCTAAAATCGTAATCAGTTGATCAGTTGTGATTGGAAAGGTTTCCTCTAGATCAAATTCGGCCGCAAATTCTGCAGCCGCCTCTTCCAGATCAGGGAAATAATTATCGTGCAGTTCCTGATACGAACGTAAAGCAGACCACAAAAAATGCTGCTCTTGTAGGTCAAACTGGCGCCCTACTTCAGACACTGCATGTAGCAGCGCCCCGGCTTTATCAGGAGACCGAGTCAGCACGTTGACAATATCACTCATTTCAATGCCAAACTCGTCAAATGGGAATTGCCCAAGTACGGGTGAAGAAAGCGCAGTTCCCAAATGAGTTAAAGGGGGCTCTAAGCGAATAGACACCAGATCGTCATATTCTTTATCGAGCACGTCCGCAATCTTCATGATTTTGTCTGTGCGTGGATATTTTCGCCCCTTCTCAATTTCAGTAACGTAGGAAGGGGAAAGCTCGCTTTGTTTGGCAAATTCAGTCAGGGTTAGTCCCGCATCTAAACGAGCCTGTTTCATCTTCATGCCAAAAATAATATTGACGAGTTGGTTATTCATGGCTTGATTTTACCGGAACTACGTACGGATAAACAACCACCTCTCACGAGAGAGATATTCGTCAAGAATTGCATATTTTCTGCATGTCATCTTCATAATCCCCATTTAGAGTCCGACTTACCTCACCACTACCTCCACCGGCGTTAAAAAGATTCTAAATTGCACCATGGGGACACTTAAAAAAAATATTTCAGATCACTGGACGGAGCTCACCTACCTGCTTTTGATGGCACTAGCGTTTTTTGCCATCATTTCTTGGATGACGTTTCGACAATATGCGGTGTTTCATTTACGGGCACCCGATGTTGTTTTGTTTTCCCAAGCAATGTGGAACACCCTCAATGGTGAAGTGCTGATATCTAGCCTCACAGGCAAGAGCATCTTAATGCACCATTTCACCCCAATTTTTATCTTGGTCGCCCCTATTCTCTGGATTTGGGAAGATCCTAGAGCCTTATTCCTCGTTCAAACAGCCGGGATTACTCTGAGCGGACTAATCATTTGGCTGGTTGCCAAGTCTGCCACACCAAGATGGGCCATTCCGCTGACAGCCGTTTACTTTCTCAACGCATCTGTGCATGAAGTTGCCATCAATGAATTGCGCAGGGCACCATTCTCTACCCCATTTGTTACGCTGAGCCTCTACGGGCTATACAAAAAGAAATACTGGCTCATGGGTATTGGTTTGGTGGGTGCCTTGCTCTGCAAAGAAGATTTGGGAGTTTTGAGTTTTACATTTGGTATTTTTGTGCTGCTGGCCCACAAGAATTGGAAATTAGGTGGCTTCTTAATTCTATTTGGTGTCTTTAGCACAGTCTTCCTTACCTTCTGCGTTGTACCTTCTTTTGATCCGGCTAACACTACATTTGGCTGTTATCCAGAAGATTATGGGCCGCTTAAATATTTTTCTGGTGCTGGCTCTGGTGGCGAAGAAAGCTCAGGTGGGTCCGCATTGATCCAAACAATCACAGGCATATTGTTTGGTTCCGGAAGCATACTTACTCGTATTTTTGACACGGCCGGAATTCAAGCCATCTTTCGAATTCTACTGCCATTGGCTATTGTTCTTCCTCTAATCGGTTGGGAGTGGGCTTTATTGGCTTTACCATCGACCGCACTAATGATGTTAAGTTCAAATCCACAGCTCCACACGTTGCAGGACTGGTACATGGCTTACGTTATTCCAATTCTGATGGTAGCTGTCATCATGGGAATCAAAAGAATTCCAGATCGATGGCAATCATGGGCAGTTTATGGGCTTATTGGTTGTACAGTCATAGGTTTTTTCTTCTTTAGCTATCTACCGGGCAGTCGAAATTTTTTGCCCGTACGATACCAACGTACAGATCATCACCGCATTGCTCAAGAGATAGTCGATATGGTTCCAGATGAAGCGGCAGTGATGGCTCAAGATGCGTTTACGCAGCACCTTTCTATGCGGAAAGAACTACATCATTTAAGGCCCAATTCTTGGAATGAAAAAACGTATGACTATTTGATTCTTGATCGCAATTTAAAACATTTTCCATTTAATTTAGATACTTTAAACAGTATCATCGATGAACGAGTTGCAGACCCTAACTTGATAATTGCAGCCGAGGGTGACGGAGTCTTTCTATTTAGCACTGGTGGTAAACAGCTACCTTCTGTTCGGATAGGAGCAACAGCTGAAAATAGTATTTTCTTGGATCGGGTTGAATTTGCAGTAGGGGGTGAGCGCCAGATTTACAAGACTTTAAACTCTAACAAAGATATCTATCTTGAACCAACGCAGACGCTACGCGTGACACTCTATTGGCGTGCGCTTGATAAGCCAATTGGTAACCGAACTGTATCGGTCAGGATCATAGACGAAACAGGGTGGATTTCAGCTCAGCAAGATTCAACTCCATCGAATGGTCGACGGTCAACAATTGTATGGGAACCTGGATGGTACTTTCGTGATGTTTACTATCTGACTATTCCCGAAGGCACAGCAATCGGCAATAAAGATCTTTCGCTACGACTCTACGACAGTACAACTCGAGAAAGAGTCCCGTTTGATTTGGGCGACGACTTATCTTTTGGGCAAGTGACCATTCACACACCTTGAGTGCTTGCAACAATAGACTGAATCATAAAAAATAAGTCCACTGAAAAAAGGTGTTTTCGAGACCTGACAGGTTTAAAAATCTGCCTCTCAGCGCAGGAAACAACGGTGATAGAAACCTGTCAGGTCTTTTTTCAGCAGAGTCAAAAAATTGGAACCATGCAAATTGTAAATCGAATTCTTAGATCGGCCGTTTTTGTCATCAGTGGCTTTCTGATGATTACAGCGTTCCCACTGGCTGTGTGGCTACTTTTCAACTCTTACACAACCCAAGGTTTTCTTCTGGCAATTTTGGGAATTATGGGACCAACTTGGGGCTTATGGCTGACATTCGGCCGTAATCGTCCCAAATACACACAAACAGCGACGGTGTGGGGTGTTGGGATCGGGCTGCTTGGAACAGTCTTATTGTTTATGGCACCCAGCGGCCGATCCAACTCAGAAGACCCACTGCGCCACATGTACAGCAATGACGGCCGGTTTATCCGCCTATCCCCATTCAACATCATCCCAGAAATTGAACAGATGAATGTGGGTACCAATCTAATCGGTCCGGCTGATCCCCTGATTGATCAGGCCAAAGCAGATCGACTGGCAGACTTAACCCTCAACATTTACAGCGAAATGCAAGAAGATCCAGCGTTTCACAAAGTTGGTTCAGTGATGGGCTTGCCCATTCGCCAGCCGCTACAAGTTCCGTTTGACAATGGACATTACTACCTTTATGTCCCCGAAAGCGCAGATAAATCTGAACCAATGCCGGTGTTGGTCTTCCTGCACGGTGCGGGCGGCCCGTTCAAAGCCTACCA
>JBCCSO010000130.1:0-9913 GCA_039199965.1 Chloroflexota bacterium
CGGCCGGTCAAGTTGATCTGGGCCAAAGACCGCATTCTAAGCCCGGTACAGGAAGCCTTTGTTAATCAAGTCGTATCTCTTGAGCATGTGCAAAGCAAACATTAGAGGACATAGATCAGATAGGGTGTTTCAGGTAGTCTTCTCTTTGAATTGAAATATTGATGGCAACATTTAGCGCGCAGTTTCTACAGTCAATCGAAGAAATACCACCGGCCGAATGGAATGGTTTAGCCGGAGACGACTACCCGTTTATTCAGCATGAATTTCTGTTGGCGCTCGAGAAGAGCGGTAGCGCCTCTACTGAAAGCGGTTGGATACCAAACCATCTTGTCGTACGAGATCAAACCAATCAGCTTGTTGCCATCGCGCCAGCTTATTTGAAAGATCATTCTTATGGGGAGTACGTCTTTGACTGGTCGTGGGCCCATGCTTATCAACAAAATCGCTTACCGTACTATCCAAAACTGCTTACTGCTATTCCGTTTACCCCATGTACCGGTCCACGCTTGGTTGTTGACCCGGCTGTGGATCAGACGGCCGTGTATACCTTTGTCGTGTCTGCTATGCTCAACTTTTGTGAGCGCAGACGACTGTCGTCGTGGCACGTTCTATTCCCGCAGGAAGCTCTTGAAAATCCGGCCGTAAGACCTGTTCTTCAGCATGGGCTGATGGAGCGATCTGGTGTGCAGTATCATTGGTATAACCAAAACTTTGAAACCTTTCAAGACTATTTGGGGGCCATGAAGGCGCGCAAGCGCAACTCAATCAAGAAGGAGCGAAAGAAGGTTGTAGATCAGGGGATTACGTTTAAACACGTCACTGGGTCAGCTTTAACAGCAACTCAGTTGGAAGACTTTTACGTTTTTTATCATGCTACTTACATGAAGCGGGGGATGTACGGCTACCTCAACCAAGATTTTTTCACCCGCTTGGCCGATACAATGCCTGATCGGCTTTTGATTGTATTTGCGCAGAAAGATGGGGCAAATATTGCGGCCGCGCTTTTCTTCTTAGGCAGTGACACGATTTTCGGCCGATACTGGGGCTGCCTTGATGAGTACGATCAGCTCCATTTTGAAACCTGTTTTTACCAAGGGATTGATTATGCCATTGCCAATGGCCTACAGCACTTTGATGCAGGTGCTCAGGGAGAACACAAAATACAGCGGGGATTCAAGCCGATAGAAACAACGTCTTGGCATTGGATCAGCCATCCCGGTTTTGCTGACGCCATTCAGAACTTTCTTCACCAAGAACAGCCAGACATACTTAGCTACATTGAGGATGCCCAGAGGTACCTACCTTTCAAGCAAGCCACAGACTTTAAGTAGATTTCCCACTTTGTATCGCGCAAGAATTGCGTAAGATGATAGATATCTTACGAATATTCTGACGTATTCAATGCAACTTGGAAGGCCAGTGGGACTTTGGTCCAAAATAGTTAAAAACTTTACACATTTAAGTCAGAAAGGCCGTAAGGTAAATTATGTTAAATCTAATTACCTGACCCACTAGTTTTACAAACAACTCAATAGAAAAATCAAGAAGACTAATACTTTCCAGCTGACTTTGTAACAGGTCGAAACATCACAGCAATTTACATCGCAAAACCAAATCAAGAAGAGAAAAAGTAAATTATGAAAAAGTCATTTCCACTTATTTTAGGACTCACTGTAGCAGGCATGGCCATCCTATCAAGCTGTATCGGTTTTCAACTATTGATGACAACACTTATCGTTTATCCAAATTAGTCCTAGAAATCAAATTTTCCCCTGAAAGCAAAGAGCTGACCTTTAAAAGTCAGCTCTTTTTGTTTGAAGCCTACAGAGCCAACTGCATCCTACTTAACCATCAGTACCAAGTTTTAAAGTTGGGTATAAGAATGAGAAAAGTTACTTTAAGGTAACTTTACGTACCTCAGAGTCATGAATTCTTGTTTTTATTCGTGTAGCTGTGAAGATTGTGAGCCGAAAATCTTGCACAAAATTTCTGTTGTGATATTGTTCAAAATTACTAAACGACTACCCGTATGCGTGGTAAAACCTTGAAAATAAGAAGGGGAAGATGGAACAAACACACGATCCAATACTGAGTGTTGAGGGAGTTGAACTCAGCTTTGGGGCCAATAGGGTTCTAAAAAATGTAAGCTTCAATGTTCACAAAGGTGAAATTCGCGCCATCATTGGTCCCAACGGAGCCGGAAAGACATCTTTATTAAACTGTATGAGCGGCTTTTACAGGCCGCAGGGCGGGCGCATTATGTTCGATGGGAACGATGTGACCACGACGGCTCCTCACAATATTGCGTCGCTGGGTATGGCTCGTACCTTTCAGAATATTGCACTGTACACTGGTTTGAGCACGCTCGATAATCTGATGGCGGCTCGCCATATCCACATGAAGCAGGGGACCTTAGCATCGATGCTGTACTGGGGGCAAGCTCAAAGAGAAGAAATTCGGCACAGAGAAGTTGTTGAAGAAATCATTGACTTTCTAGAAATTGAACAGATTAGAAAAGCTGTTGTAGGTGCTCTCCCATATGGTTTGCGTAAGCGTGTTGAGTTAGGACGAGCATTGGCTCTTGAACCTGACTTGCTTTTGCTTGACGAACCCATGGCCGGGATGAACGCAGAAGAAAAGGAAGATATGGCTCGCTTCGTTTTGGACATTCATGAACGTCGTGGAATTACTGTGGTCCTAATTGAGCATGACATGGGCCTAGTCATGGACATTTCTGATCGGATTGTGGTGATCGACTTTGGCGAAAAAATCGCGGATGGTACACCAAACGAAATTAAGGTTGATGAGAAAGTAATTGCAGCTTATTTGGGACAGGAGGAATAGGAAAGAGATGAGACAACCTGAGACACTTCCTCAATACTTTTTGCAGCGGGTAGCGATGTACGATTACCCAAAGGAAGCAATTCGCCAGAAAG
Source organism: Chloroflexota bacterium (assembly GCA_039199965.1). Lineage (GTDB taxonomy): Bacteria > Chloroflexota > Anaerolineae > Promineifilales > Promineifilaceae > WTJY01. The sequence continues at coordinate 2,937 of JBCCSO010000130.1, forward strand.
AGTTTGGTATCTGGCGCACGTGGTCTTGGCAAGAATCCTATGACATGGTTCGTGCCTTTGCACTCGGTTTGATGGAGCTTGGGCTGACCCGCGAAGGGCACGTTTGCTCTGTTGGTGATAATGACCGTGAATATTTGTGGGCGGTTTTGGGGGTGCAAGCCTCTGGTGCTGGTGTAACTGGTATGTTCACAGATGCGATTTCTAGTGAAATGGAATATATCATTAATCACTCAGACTCGTCATTTGTCTTGGCACAGGATCAAGAGCAGTGTGACAAGATGCTTGAGATTCGGGATAAGCTGCCTAAAGTACGCAAGGTAATCTACTGGGATGACCGAGGCTTGTGGAACGTTGAGGACGATTGGCTTATCTCTTTTGATGAGGTTTGTGAAATCGGCCGGTCTGTTTTGCCAAACAGTCCCAATAAGTTTGAGGAAGAGATTTGGAAATCTGCTAAAGATGACGTTGCTCTGATTTCATACACCTCTGGTACAACCGGTCTGCCCAAAGGGGTGATGCTCTCGCACGAAAATCTGATTGAAGTGGTAAAACGCGCTGCTGACTTAGACCCGCGATATGATACAGACAACCATCTCTCTTTTGCTCCGCTGGGCTGGATTGTAGAGTATGCACTGGGCTTTGCGCCGCACGTGATTTACGGCATCATCATGAATTTTCCTGAAGAGCCTGAGACTGTGCGAGAAAATATCCGGGAAATTGCACCTGAGCTGCTCTTTTACAACGCTCGCTTGTGGGATCAGCTGTTGGGCTTGGTGCAGGTGCGCATGAATGATGCCACGGCCTTGAATCGTTGGCTGTACAAAACATTTTTGCCTGTGGGTTACAGGATGGCAGAAGCCCGTTTTCGGGGCAAAACTCCGGGTTTGGGGACCCAAATTGCGAACGCGATTGGAGACATGCTGGTTTTCCGTCCGCTGCGCGATCAGCTTGGCATGGTCAATGTGCGAAGCGCGATTACGGCCGGTACGGTGCTGAGCCCTGACCACATGCGTTGGTTCCACGCCATAGGCGTAAACTTAAAGCAGATCTACGGTTCGACAGAAGTGTGCGGCGGGGTAATTGGTCACTACGACAAAGACATTAAAGTTGCCAGCGTGGGGAAACCATTCCCAGGTCTAAAAATGCGGGTTACCCCTCAAGGTGAAATTCATTTGGGTGGGCCGACGGTTATGAAGGGTTATTACAAAAATCCAGACAAGACGGCCGAAGACCTTGCTGTTGACCCAGACGGTACACGCTGGTTTAAAACGGGTGATGCTGGCTACATCGATGAAGATGGTCATCTCATTTTTCAAGATCGGCTCAAAAACATGCTGCGCTTGGAAACCGGAGAGTCATTTTCTCCCCAGTTTATTGAGGGGCGCCTAAAGTTTAGTCCGTATATTCGCGATGTGATGGCGATTGGGGACGAAACGCGAGATGTGGTTACCGCTCTGATCATCATTGACTTTGGCAATGTTTCTCACTGGGCTGAAAAGCAGGGATTGGGCTTTACCACCTTTACCGACCTATCTCAGAAGTCACAAGTTTATGAACTGATTTCTGAAGCGGTAACTGAGGTAAATCGTACCCTTGATGATGGGGCTGAGGTTCGCCGCTTTGTGCTTATGCATAAAGAGTTTGATGCCGATGAAGCTGAAATGACCCGCTCACGTAAGTTAAAGCGGAATGTTCTGGCTGAGAAGTACGGTGACATTATTGAAGCGATGTATGACGGTAGCCAAGAGGTTAATGTGAAAGCACTTGTTGTTTACCAAGACGGCAGTGAGAGTGTTGTTGAAACTGACGTTCGGGTAATGAGCGTTTAAAGTCATCTTTTAAAGGAGTTATTGATAACTATGAATTGGCAATTGGTTCCTCAAAAATTAATTGACGGTACGCTCCAAGGTGGCGTTTTGGCCCTTATTGCGATCGGTATCGTCTTGATCTACAGGTCATCAGAGATTTTTAACTTTGCCCAAGGGCATATGCTGATGGTTGGTGCGTACCTAACGTGGATGTTTGCTCAGATTGCGGAAAATTTCACGGATAGCAAAGGCATTGTCTTATTTATCGCAGTAATTTTGGCTATTGTGAGCGCGATCATTATCGGCTTTTTAATTGAGAGACTTGCTCTCCGGCCGATGACGGGACAGCCGCTGCTTTCTATTATTTTGATGACACTTGGGCTATCTCAACTATTTGAAGGGCTTGTAGCATTAGGATTTGGGGTGGAGCCGCTGCAGAACTTCCCTACGGTCTTCTCTTCGGCTGACAGCTTCAAAATACCTATCGAGCCCCGTGCAGATGGGACCCCTATCGTATTTCTAAACCAGTTAACTATACCCCATACGCGCTTGGCGGCATTTGTAGTGGCATTAGTTGCTTGTATCGCTCTGATCCTTTATTTCCGCTACACAGACACCGGGTTGTCAATGCGAGCCACATCTGAGAATCATGAGCTGGCACGCTCCGTAGGTATTAAGGTTCCACGCGTATTTGGTTTGTCTTGGGCGATAGCAGGTATTATCGCTACGTTGGGTGGTATTCTTCTCGCCTCAATCTCTGGTGTTAGCACAAGTCTAGCACTTGTGGCTTTAGCCGCATTTCCCGCTATTTTGCTGGGTGGTCTCGAGTCATTTGCAGGGGCTATGTTAGGCGGTGTGATTATCGGTTTGTCCCAAGCTTTGGTCCAAGCCTCTAAGATTGTCGAAATCCGAAACAGTTTTGAAATCGCCCCCTATGTGTTGTTGCTCGTTGTGCTCGTTCTCATTCCTGAGGGTCTCTTCGGTGAAAAACGGATTGAACGGATCTAGTGTCACGACAGTGATCAAATGATCGATATTTTTAATAAAGTCGTGACATTCAGTGTTTCTAATGACTTCCCATTCCATCATGATACGATGGCTGAAACACTGGTGTAAAAGGAGAAAACTGAGATGGCAGCATTAAGACCAGCTGGCGATTATGATGAGTCATATGTCAGAGACATGTCGTTTTTACGTCGGCCGTGGATGAATTGGTTCACGTGGCTGTTCGTACTACTCGTATTTTTACTACCATTTTTAGAGATTTGGCAGCTTGTACCAGACGCAAGTTTTGCACGCTACACGTGGTGGATGAATATCCTCAATCGTATTGCGTACACAATTATTGCGCTTCAAGGGCTGAATATCCTGACCGGTCTAACCGGACAGATTTCATTGGGGCAAGCCGCTTTCATGCTTGTGGGCGGATACATCACTGCGTTAGCAATGGAATACTGGGGGATGCCAATTTTTGTCACGATTCCGCTTGCAGCGGTTGGAACTGGTGCCATTGGCTTGCTGTTTGGATTGCCATCGCTGCGTGTGAAAGGGTTTTACTTAGCGATGGCGACGCTGGCGGCCCAGTTCATTATTCCATGGCTTTCCCGAAATCTTTGGAAAGATTTTTTAGGGGGATCTGAGGGCTCCATTGTTACACCTGTTCCTGTTTTACTAGGATATGAATTTAGTGGTTCTACCAACATGTTTATCATTTCGTTTGTGACCCTAATCATTACCTCCGTTCTTTTTAACAACATAATCCGGACAAAGCTAGGACGGGCATTTGTGTCTGTTCGTGACAATGACCTAGCGGCCGAGCTGCTGGGCGTTAATTTGTTTAGCTACAAACTAAAAGCTTTCTTTTTAGCGGCCGCATTTGCTGGCATTGCCGGAGCCCTGCGCGCTCATACAGAGCGCGGAATCGGTACAGAGTTTAACTATACGCTGGATGTTTCGGTTCTTTTCTTGGGTATGCTAGTTATTGGGGGAATGGGAACCAACCTCGGCCCATTTTTAGGAGCTATCTTCGTAATTTTACTGGACGAAGGGGCCATTATTTTAGGCGAAACAATTGCACACGCATTTCCAGAGCAGGCTGGTGCTCTGCAAACGTCTTTCCGGCCGATTGTGTTTGGCGTAACGCTCATCATCTTTCTGATTTTCGAACCGCGCGGTTTGGCTCACAGATGGTATCTGTTCAAAGCAGCGTGGCGACTCAGGCCGTTTGCTAGGTAGCTGGCTTTGCATGTGTCTTTCACGGTGTAAATTTAGTTAACGTTTTTTTAGACTTCAAGCCCCGCTTGAAGTCTACGTGTAAATTTTCAGTAGTTGAAATAAGTTATCTCTATGGAGGAGACAAGAATGAATAAACTGAAATTTAACTGGCTGGTAGCACTCGTCTTGTTACTGGCACTTGCGCTAGTCGCTTGTGGTGGCGGCGCACCTGCTGAGGACAGCGGCGGCGGTGAAGAACCTGCTGCTGAAACCGAACAGGAAATGGACGAAGAAGAAGAAATGGAAGAGGAGATGGAAGAAGAAGCTCCTGCCGTTTCTGAGGATGCAGGATCTATCTGGGTCCTTCTGCCAGACTCTGCTTCATCTGCTCGTTGGGAAACCGATGACCGTCGTTTCTTCGAGGAAGCATTCGACGCTGCTGGTGTTGAGTACAACATCGTAAACGCTGAAGGTGATGCTGCGACCCAGCAAACTCAGGCTGAGCAAGCGATTACAGCCGGTGCTGGCGTTATCCTGATGGTCAACTTGGACTCTGGTTCCGGTGCTGCCATCATTGAGCTTGCTCGCGAAGCTGGCGTTGCCATTATTGACTACGACCGTCTAACCATTGAAGGGCCGGGCGCTGACGTTTATGTCTCTTTCGATAACGTTCAAGTGGGTGCCACCATGGGTAACATTCTTGCACCACTGATTAATGCGCAAGACGCACCAAAAGTGGCTTATTTGAACGGTGGCCCAACAGACAATAACGCGACTCTCTTCCGTGAGGGGTACGATTCTGTTGCGCGTCCGTTTATTGACAGCGGCGACTGGGAATTTGTTGACGAGCAATCTGTACCTGGATGGGACAACCAAGAAGCACTGGTTATTTTTGAGCAGATGCTGACTGCCGCCAACAATGAAATTTCGGCCGTGTTTGCGGCTAACGACGGTTTGGCTGGGGCTGTGATCCAAGCGTTACAGAACGCTGGCATTGACCCAAAAACAATTCCCGTTTCCGGTCAGGACGCAACTGTAGGCGGTATGCAGCAGGTATTGGCTGGTAACCAGTCAATGTCTGTGTACAAACCTATCAAAGCAGAGGCTGAAGCTGCAGCTGAGGCCGCCATCGCTTTGTTAAATGGCGAGTCTCTTGATTCACTAACTGGCGGTCTAACCTTAAATAACGGCACCAATGACATTCCATTTATCGCATTGGATCCAATTGGTGTAACCACAGAAAACATGGCGGCAACGGTAATTGCTGACGGTTTCCGTACTTGGGATGAAATCTGTGTTGGTGACTTCGAGCAGTTCTGTACAGACGAAGTCAAAATGGGCACTGCTATGGCTGCTGACGGTAGTGGTGTAAAAGTTTGTCAAGTAACTGACGTTGGTGGTATCGACGATAAATCATTCAATGCAACTGCTTGGGAAGGCGCACTGCGCGCTGAAGCCGATTTGGGCATTGAAGTTAAATTCCTCGAATCACAACAACAAACCGACTACGACAAAAACTTGAATGCTTTCATTGAAGATGGCTGTGACCTGATTGTTGCAGTGGGCTTCTTGATGGCAGACGCAACAGCGGCCGCTGCAGAAGCGAACCCAGATCAACAGTTTGCTATCATTGACGTTGACTATTTGGACTTCCCTAACCTGCTGGGTGTGGGCTTCCAAATCGACCAAGCTGGATTTTTGGCTGGATACACAGCAGCTAACGCTTCAGAAACCGGCATTATCGGTACGTTTGGTGGTGTAAACATTCCTCCCGTAACTGCCTTCATGGATGGTTACGTGATGGGTGCAAACTTCTACAACGAACAAAACGGAACTGACGTTCAAGTTTTAGGCTGGGACATTGACTCCCAAGACGGCTTATTCACCGGTAACTTTGAGTCAACCGATGACGGCCGTGCCTTTGGCGAAAGTCTAATGGACGAAGGTGCTGACGTAATTCTGCCTGTAGCTGGCCCTGTTGGGTTAGGTACTGCGGCTGCGATCCAAGAGCGCGGAAATGCTTGGCTAGTCGGTGTTGACACCGACTGGACCGTTTCTGCTCCAGAATTCTCAGACATCATCTTGACATCAATCCTGAAACGCCTCGACACTGCTGTGTATTCCTCTTCAGAAGAAACAGTAAACGGCACATTTGAAGGTGGACTGTGGATTGGCAATCTAGAGAATGACGGTGTTGGTATTACTGATCCAGTGATTGCCGTAGACGGTTTAGACGGCATCATTGACGGCATCATTTCTGGCGCGATCCCCACCAAGCCTGGCCAAGAGGCTATGATGGAAAGCAGCGATGGCGAGATGGCGATGTCTGAAGAGGCGTGTGAAGTTGACTTGAGTGGCGAAAGCATCGTTCTGTATCAGCAGGCTGGCCGTGAAGGCCCACTTGCAGCTCTGCTGGGTCAAGGTTTCGCATTTGCGACAGAAGACGCAGTCAACTGGATGAATGCCAATGGCGGTATTTGTGGTGCAGAAGTTGAAGTGGTCTTCACTGAAACCAACTACGACACAGAAAAGGAAGTAGCTGCTTTTGAGTCATCAGTTGCTGCTGACCCACGGCCGTTCATGGTCTTCACCTACGCTTCTGGTGCAACCGTGGCTCTGAAAGACCGCGTGGTAGAAGAGCAGATCGTTAACTTGGCGGCCGGTCTAAACGGCCCGGCGATGTACGATCCAGCCAACGGCTACACCGTTGGTTTTGCTCCCATCTACTCAGATCAGTTTGCTGGCTACGCAGAGTACCTTGTGAACAACTGGGATGAACTCAAACCAGAAGGTGCAGGAGACTCACCCGTGATCGGTGTGATCGGCTGGGATAACTCCTTCGGCTCAGGTGCAACAACGCCAGAATCTGTGGCCTACATTGAATCCTTAGGTGCAACTGTCATTAACGGTGTGGAGCCAGAGCGGATCGCTTTATCTCCAGACGCTGATGCATCC
>JBCCSO010000131.1:0-9901 GCA_039199965.1 Chloroflexota bacterium
AACCGACGTTGACCGCAGTGATCCTGACAGCGACAGTGATGGTATTCCCGACAGTGCAGACGCCGACAATGACGGCAACGGGGCCAATGACAACGGCCTTGACGCTGACAATGATGGCATCAACGACGCTTCTGACATTGACGCGGACGGAGACGGTGTGCCGGACAACGGCACCACTGACACTGACGGTGACGGCATTACTGACGCGGCCGACAATGATACAGACGGCGACGGCATTGTAGACGCGGCCGAAGGCTCTGGTGACTTTGACGGTGACGGCATTCCCAACCTGTATGACCCAGACAACGGCACAGGCTCTGGTATAACTCTATCTGGCTCTGGTGACAGTGACGGCGACGGCATCTCGGATGCAGATGAGTGCAGCGGCGGCTTCCCGTGTCCAGATTCAGACAGCAACGGTGTGCCAGACTACATGCAGGTTGCATACAGGCTCTATTTGCCAATTATTGTAACTGACTAGCTCACTGACTAGCTCTATAAGCTACACGGTAGACGAAATATTATGCGGCCGACCGGTCTATGACTCGGTCGGCCGTTTATTTTGTCCCTGAGGCTCGTTTGTTTTGCGCCGCCTTCACGGCCGCCTCGCGAATGCGTTTGGCTCTCGTTTCTGGCTTTTTGGCTAGTTTTATCCAACGGAGAATGTCACGCTTGGCTGATTCTGGAAACGCCTCATAATTTTCCAAAGCTGGCGGATGATTCTCAAGCGCTTCGACTAAGTCATCTGGTTTGATCAAGGCATCAACATCGTTCATAAAGTCCCACATACCGTTGGCTTTTGCCTCTTCAACCACTTTAAGTCCGGCCGGGTGCATCCGCCCCTCTTTGGTTAGCTTTGCCACCCGATCTTTATAGGTTTTTGACCAGTGCTGCGTTTTCCGGGGGGAAAGCAGCTGCATCGTCCGCTCATCATCCAGCTTCATACGGCGGCCGTCAATCCAGCCAAAGGCCATCAGTTCATCTAGAACTTCTTGTGTAGACACATATTTTCCCGGCACGCTTTTTTTGAATGTAACCAGCCATATCGACTCTTTCTGTCCATGATTCTGCTCAAACCACTGACGCAACTGTCGGGCTGATTCAACTTCCACACGTAAAAAATCCTGCATTTTTGCCATCTAAAACCCCAATGCCCTTAATCTCAATCTGGTGGCAACACTGTCCCTTTCTTAACCTCGTTTAGAACAAGGCTGGTCTGCATGCGATCTACCCCGGGAACAGGGGTGAGTTTATGAACCAAAAATTCCTCGAGTGCAGCACGATCTTTCACAGCCACCTTTAATAAATAGTCATGATCACCTGTCACAAAATGACATTCAATTACTTCTGCCAACTCCCCAATCGCCACGCGAAACTGGTTAACCAGATCGACATCGTGACTTGATAACTGAACACTCACAAAAAATAGAAGCCCGAACCCGATTTTTTCTTGATTGATCCGTACGTTGTACCCCTCAATAATGCGGTCTTTCTCAAGGTTGCGTACGCGCGACAGTGTAGCGGCCGGAGACAGTCCCACTTTTTCAGCCAATTTAACGTTTGATAACGACGCGTCTTTTTGAAGCGCAATAAGGATGGCACTATCAATAGAATCTAAATGGTGGTAGCTTTTATTCATAAAAATCTGTGATGATAATTTAATCTGTCTGTATTTTAGATGGGTTTGAATCAAAAACAAATTTGACATAGCGGGATTTTTCAAAATAATATACTGCATATTACAAATTATAACGTATATAATTTTGCGAACTTGCAGCTTAGTCAAATCAAATGAATCAGCTAGATATCTTGAACAAAAGTTTAATTGGAGAGGGTGAAGCGATTTTACCGCTTCCGGCCGACCTTTTGGCAGCGCATGCCAACACAACATTTACGGCTGAGCAGTCTGCGGCCTTGCGCAATCTAATTGCCATACCGCTTAATACATCGCCAGAAGATGCGGTGGAAGCGTTTGACCAAGCTATTGCTACATTCGAAGAGTCAGCTTTTAGTTTGACAGTAGAGACGAGCCGCGCGCCAAAGTTTGACACTTTTGATGCGTATTTTCATATCAATCGAACCCACGATGATCCTAGTCATGCTTACATTTATGGCTTGTTGTGCTCTTTCAGGAACGTTTATGCCATGCTAGATCCAGAGGGAACCTTGTCTGTCACTGAGATTCCGCTATTGCGCGTTGCGCTTGAAGCATCTTTAGAGATGTTTGACTTTCAAACCCCATGATTGACCCCACATATGAAGTTGCCCATACACAAATCCGCTGGCGCATCGGTCACCATCTTTTCTTTAGCTGGGTACAAAGCCTGATGCTAACGTTTGAGCGGCTGCAACAAGCCATCGACCAAAATGATTTTGCGGCCGCAGAGCGAGAGCTAAATCGAGCCACCCAAATTTTATGGGGAATATCTGTCACGTTTAAGCTAACGGGTGATTTTTCTGCCACCATGTACGAAAATCACATCCGGCCGAGCATGGTGGACTTTGCGGATGGCTTTAGCGGCATGTGGGCTTATGATCATGACTTTATGATCAAAAATGTCATGAAGCGGCTCAAAAAGACGTTTGATCATCCACCAGCTGAATTAGAACCAGCCATGCGTAAATTCCGTCAAGCGTTTGCCATCATGTATGACAGCCACAAATTTGTTTGCGAGCAATTTGAAGCGGACGCTCCCAGCCTGCTCATGGGTGAAAAAGCGCAGAAATCAGCCATTGAAATCATCGATTCATTTAAGCAAAAGCGCCTCATGATGCTGGGCATTCCTCGCTAACAATCTAGCCAGTTAGATTTGCAAAACAACTGATCCTGTCTATCATTCCTCTTGAAAATTGGAGGAAACAAATGGGTCAAAAGTCACCGCCTATTTTATTTGTTCACGGTGCGTGGCACGGTAAATGGTGCTACGAAAAATATTTTTTAGACTACTTCACCAATCAGGGTTTTGAAGCCTATGCCCTCGATCTACCAAATCATGGTCAAAAATTCACAACGAAAAGAGAGCTCCGCTGGAAGTCATTAAACGATTATGTTGAGGAGGTTGCCGCTTTTGCAGATTCGCTTGAATCAAAGCCTATTGTTGTTGGTCATTCAATGGGTGGCGGCGTGGTGCAAAAATATCTCGAGAAGTACGAGGCCCCGGCCGGGGTTCTGCTGGCCTCTATGCCCCCATCAGGCGTAGGCCGTATCTCGCTAAATATTTTTCGCCATCATCCTTGGCGCTTTCTCAAAAGCAATCTAACGCTGTCTCTATACCCATTAATAGACACACCCAAGCTGGCAAGGCAGCATTTCTTTTCGGCCGATATTTCAGAAAAAGAAGTAGAAGAATACTGGAGCCAAATGCACGATGAATCCTTTAGGGCGTTTTTAGACATGCTCATTTTAGGGCTACCCAAACCGGACCTAGTTAACAGCAAAATGCTGGTTTTAGGTGGCGAAAAAGACACAATTTTTAGCGTGAGTCAAGTCAAAGCCACAGCGGCCGCTTACAACACAGACGCCATCATTTATGATGGAATGGCCCACGACATGATGGTAGAGGCTGATTGGCAAAATGTTGCTGACGACATAATAGAATGGGTGAACAAACTGTAATATGATGGACTTATACGAATTTGGGGACAATGAAATTTATGTGACAAAAATGGGTTTGGGTCTAGCTGCACTGGGCCGACCGGGATACATCAATCTAGGTCGAGAGGACGATTTGGGCATAGATCGAACCGAAGAGTTTATGGGCTTACAGGCATGGAAGATACTCGATTTTGCTTGGGAGGCTGGTATTCGCTACTTTGACGCAGCACGCTCTTACGGCAGGGCAGAGTTTTTCCTTGGCGATTGGCTGCTGGCCAAAGATATTCCTGAGCCACAAATCAATGTTGGCTCAAAATGGGGGTACACCTACACGGCCGATTGGCAGGTGTCACTGCCAGATGGTGAAAAGCATGAAGTCAAAGAACACTCGCTTGAGGTGCTTAATCGACAATTTGCGGAGAGTGATGAAGCGTTACCTACCCATTTAGATTTGTACCAAATCCACTCAGCCACGCTCGAAAGCGGCGTGTTGGACAATCGGCCGGTTTTGGAACGATTGGCAGAACTCCGGTCTACTGGGCTGCTAATTGGACTATCGGTTAGTGGTGCCAATCAGGCAGCGGTTATTGAAAAAGCGATTGGTATTGAGATCAACGGTGGCCGGGTTTTTGACTCGGTGCAGGCGACTTGGAACATACTCGAACAGTCGGCCGGGAGTGCGCTACAAGCTGCCAGCGACGCCGGAATGGGGGTCATCATCAAAGAATCGGTTGCCAATGGTCGGCTGACCAGCAACAACCAAAATCCTGAATTTGTGCACAAGATGAAGAGTCTAACCGCTTTGGCCGAGCAGCATGGAGTGACAGTTGATGCCATTGCGATGGCGGCGGTTATAGCTCAACCGTTTGTTGATATTACGCTAAGCGGTGCAGCCATCATTCATCACTTAGAATCAAATATCAAAGCCTTAGATGTTGAATGGCAGGTTGATCTAAACGAGCTACTTGAAACATTTAGAGAACATGCCGATGAATACTGGCAAACTCGCAGCAAGCTTGCTTGGAATTAAATCGAACTGTGTTGGAACTAAATCCCCATTTCTGACAGAGTCTATCCTGCCTATGATGAGCGTGTGCTGCGCAAAAAACGATCAGTGAATCAAACATTAATGACTGCTATTATCCTCTTGGGCATGGCTCTTGCTAGCAGTACCTATATCTATTTGAGTTGGGTCAGCCATCGCTCCCCCGGCAAGCCCTTCAGCGTAGCTGACTGTATCAACGACCGACTGCCGGCCGACGCCAAGCGTGTTTTAATTCTGGGTGACAGCCTGACCTATGGCACAATGAGCCATAACTGGTTGGTTGATCTGCAAAACCAATACGGGGATGATTACGCGTTTATCAATATGGGGTGGAATGGGGATTTGGCCTACAACGCCTACCAAAAAGTTGATGACGCCATCGCCTGCCAGCCGGATGTAATCGGTGTGTTTATTGGAGGGAATGATGTGTTTGCCACCTTTGGGCCAGAGTGGACGGCCGACTTTATAGCGAAAAAGGGCCTACCTCAAGAACCAACGGCCGAATGGTATCGGCAAAATTTGACTCAAATAGTTGAACGACTCCGAACAGAAACAGATGCTCAAATTTCCCTGTTTACCCTCACACTTTATGGCGAGGATTTGAATAGCCCGCAAAATAGGAAGATGGCAGTTTACAGCCAAATTGTTGAAGAAACGGCCGCAGAATTTAACCTGACCGTTCTACCCATTCATGCAAAAATGCGTCAGTTTATTGCAAACAAACAGTCTGACTATGCGCAGACATGCAATCCAGCTAATTTTGCTGAGTACCGACAGTTGATCCGCTGGTCACTCATCCGTTATCACTTTTTCTTTCAGTCTTGGGACAGAATGGCAGAGAGCCGAGGATTTTTAGCTCAAACGGACTGTGCTCACTTAACATCTGCATCGGCAGGCATTGTGGCTGAAGAGCTAAGTCGATGGCTCAATGAAGTAGCTAGCAGATAATAGCAACCATCTACCACCAGCCATCTACCACCAGCCATCTACCACCAGCCATCTACCACCAGCCATCTACCACCAGCCATCTACCACCAACCATTAACTATCCGCCGTCTTACCCAAAACCATATACTTCCGGTCTACCTCAGACACCCAAATGTGATCTAGCAAGACCTTCCACCCCCGGCCACGATACATATGGATGGCGTTTGTCTCGTTACTGTGCATAGTAGAGAGTAAGAAATGGGGGCTGCGCAAACCCTGCAGCAGTTCATCGTGCAGTCGCCCACCAATGCTCTTACCCCAGTAATTGGGCAACACGGCCATTTCAGCTAAGCAGAAAGCATCTTCAAGCCATTTGCTGTGCCCCGCCTGCGTCAGGATTGGCCCCAGCACCCTGTACCAGCCATACTCCGGGCGCAAATGATACCCAAAGGCAAAACCAACCGGCTTCTGATCATCCCGCGCGACCACAAGTTTGAATGCTGTTCGACGGGTAATTTCTTCATAGCCAACCGCAAACGCTTCAGACTCACGCAGCGTTTTTTTATAGGGCGGCTGTGCAAATGCGGCCGCATAAATCTCTGATAACTTGCTGGTTAGTTTGATCGGGTGAGCTTCTTCACAAATTTTAATCATCTGTCAGCCTATTCGCAGTACCGCCTGCGAAACGCCATGATCAATTGATAAACCCAAATAACCCCTCTAATCGCAAAGAGCGCGGCCGTAAATATCATCATCGCGCGCTGAGCCAGCTCAATCATCCGGCCAATATCAGCCGGTTCAGGCTTCCGCTGCCCAGCACCCAAGTTGTAATGATCCACTTTCTCAAGCTCAACCCCCAGCACCCCGGCCGCCGCGCTCATCGGATGCCCCGCATTAGGAGATTCTGTTGTGGCCGAATCACGCTGGTATATCGCCTCAGGTGCGTGCATCCTTTCCACGTCTGCATCATCAATCAGCCAGTCCCCAGCCAGCAAGAGCGTCTGTGCGGTCAAGCGAGCCGGTACAATGTTTACCACATCGTCGAACTTTGCAGGCACCTTCCCCAGCCACTCGTGCTCTTCATCTCGGTAGCCCAGCATTGAATCGCAGGTGTTGACCCATCGATAGGCCAGTGCAAGGGGCAAGCCGCCAATCGCATAATACAAGATGGGAGCAAACACACCGTCTGACAAATTTTCAGCCACAGACTCTATTGTTGCGGCCGAAAGCTGGCTTGCGTCAAGCTCGGCCGTGTCACGGCTAACCAGATGCCAACTCACGAGTCGTCGCGCCTCTTGCAAATTCCCTTCGTCGAGAGCCAACTTTACCTCATCGGCCGCGTTCACTAGCCCGTTAAACGAAAAAGTGGTTTTCAGTAGCCAGCCTTCAATCGAATAGCCTAGCCCAAGCGGCAGTAAGCGGGTTGCCCCTTGTATGAGTTGCCCAATGATATAGACAAGTGCCGCCCCACCTATCACAATGACTGAACCGTATCCCATTCTGGCCTGATCGTTTGTGGCTGGTGCTTCTTTTTTGAGTCGGCCGATGGCGCTCCCCATCCACGCCGTGGGGTGGTATTCGTTGGGTGGATCACCCATGATTTGATCGAAAAGAATAGCTTCAAAGAGTGTTCGCATGGACCAAATTGTAGCAGGTTTTAATTTTACATCGGTGAAAATTTGTAGTTGCCCTGATGACGCTAATGGATTATTTTTCTAAGATGTCTACCGAAAACTGGCTTATCATCGGAATACTGGTTGTTTCACTCGTGATGTTTATCCGAGAGAAGCCCCGTGTCGATGTTGTGGCCCTTTTGGTTCTAGTAGCCTGCGTTCTTTTTGGGCTAGTAGATCCTATTCGGGCCTTTGCAGGTTTTGCAGATCCGGCCGTCATTACAGTTTGGACCGTCTTCATCATCAGCGGTGGCATCACCCGCACTGGCGTGGCTGAAACCATCGGCAAACTCATTTCCAACCTAACAGGGGGAGATGCATGGCGCATCTTGTTAATAATGATGGTGATCACAGCATCACTTTCAGCCTTTATGAACAACATCGGGGCGGTCGCCATCATGCTACCTGCCATTATCGGCATCTGCCGCCAGTTCCAAATTCCACCCTCAAAACTGCTCATGCCTCTATCGGTTGCCGCGCTTTTAGGCGGCAACATTACCTTAATTGGAACACCGCCAAATTTGATCGCTGTCGCCTCGATGCAGCAGTCAGGGGTTGAGCCTTTTGCGTTCTTTGATTACACCCCAACTGGCGTTCTTGTCACCGTAGTAGGGTTAATCTATATGCTTTTTGTCGGATTTCGCCTGCTGCCTAATCGGACCAGCGGCGAGGAAGTGAGTGAGGGATATGACATTCCGGCCGACATTTTGACTGAAACAATTGTAGGGGGGCAATCACCCTTAATTGGTCAGCCGATCAATAGAATTCGCTTTGGCTTGGAAAATGATGCTGCCATCGTTTATGTTCGGCGGGGAGAAAGCTTTATTCAACAATCTTCCGGCCGACACATTCAAAAAGATGACGTTTTACTTATCGAGGGGCCGCATGACCAAGTAATGACAATCAGCCAAAAGCTACACCTTCAGCCACGCCAAAATTTTGACCAGCCAACAGTCGCCAGAGAACTCGAAGCGGGTGGTGATTTGGTAGAGGTGACCCTATCCCCCCGCTCTCGTTTTCGCGGTCTGACCCTACGTGACATCGGATTCCGCTCTCGCTATGAGCTAACGATTCTAGCAATCCGACATGAGGGTGAACCGATTGTATCCAACGTAGTAGATGTCCCGCTACGCTTTGGGGATGTACTCTTAGCGCAAGGCGAACGCTCAAAGATCGATACCCTAAAGCTCAATCCAAACTTCATCGTACTCGACAACGAGCGGCAAAAGCGGGGTGTGCGCCGTGACAAAGCACCGTTTGCTATCGGCATCCTGTTGCTGACGGTAATTGCTATCGTGTTTGTACCCCGCGAGGCGGTTTCGGTCACCATGCTGATGGGGGCGATTGCGGTGGTGCTAACCGGTGTGTTGACCATGGAGGAGGCATATGACTCCATTGACTGGAAGTCTATTTTCTTAATTGCGGGCATGCTGCCACTTGGCGAAGCGATGAACAACACAGGTACAGCTGAAATCATAGCTGGAGGCGTTATTTCGGCCGTAGGGAACATGGGGCCTCTGCTGGTTTTGGGCACAGTTTTTGTGTTAACGGCTGTACTCACCAGCATTATCTCAAATGCGGCCGCCACTGTGCTCATTGTCCCTATTTCAATCAATGCTGCGCAGCAGTTAGGGGTTAATCCCGAACCGTTCGTCATGACCACGGTGATTGCAGCATCAAGCGCCTTTTTGCTGCCCATTGGTCATCAGGCAAACATAATTATTTATGGGGTTGGCGGCTATCGGTTTGCAGATTTTATCAAAGTGGGCATTTGGCTAACCCTCATCCTGCTTACTGTAGTCGTTATTTGTGTACCCATCATTTGGCCCTTCTGATTAGCCCTTCTGATTAGCCCTTCTGATTAGCCCTTCTGATTAGCCCTTCTGATTAGCCCTTCTGATCAGAAGACCAATAACATTGCCAAAAATGTTGCTTAATTTATTGTCCGCATCGGTTGGATTGGATATGTTCCGCTCCGGTAAAAGCCAAACAACCTGTGAAAGCGTTTTTTGTAGCCCCCCGGCATAAGCCCAACAGAAGAAGGGGAGAACAGTGAAACCGCTTTCCGGTTGGCCAAGCGATTTTTTCAATCTCCATAAACCGGTCGATCAGAAAAAGAGGAAAAGATTAATGCAAAACAAAAGATCAGTAATTGCTCTTGGAATTATAATTTTTACAGTTGTTTTGGGTGCCATCCACTTTGCCAGCATTCAAACGACGCTCGCAGAAGTACTCAACGGAGCCACAGTGGGGACCGCATCGGGCGAAAACCTATTCATACCATCGTCTGTCACTATTCAGGCGGGTGAAGTCGTCACATTCGCCAACACCGGACTAGGTTTTCACAATGTTGTGTTTGTCAGCGATGAACCGACAGATTACGAGTATTTCGGGGCCGTATCAGGGGAGTGGGAAGTGGTTTATACGTTTGATGAACCCGGAACCTATGTATTTTATTGCGAACCCCACCAATTTGATGACATGGTCGGCCGGGTCGTGGTAGAAGGAAACACCTCAACCACTCCAATGCCATCTGTAACACAAGTGCCGACTGAAACACCAACCCAAACACCTGCCCCAACCGTAGATCCATCTACGTTAGATGAGTTTATATATCTGCCCTACATTGCCGTTCCGTAGTATCATTTCTAAATCTCTCAT
>JBCCSO010000132.1:0-9823 GCA_039199965.1 Chloroflexota bacterium
CAACGCTGTCTAGTACAGGCATTTCCTGTGCAGCCCAATCCATACGATGGCGGCCGCCAGGAGCCAAGTTGATGTCTTTAATTGCGTATTCCATCATAACTCCTTAGATTTTCAGATTTAGAGTATTTACAAGTTTAGGACCGAAGTTTAAATAACTGTCTCATCTGTAAATTGATTTTCTGCCATTTATCCTTCGGTTGTTAAGGAACGGCAGAACAAATTGGGACACTTATTAAAATCGCGTTCCTTAGTCGTCTAAAAGAGCGTTAAGTGCTCCGTTATCATCAAAATGATTTCTGTATCGTTCAATAAATTGCCCAATGGTAAATGAATGCCCTTGGGGACCATTTGATTCAAGTACGTAGGCTGACGCTAGCGCGCCCATCCGGCCGCAAACTTCCCACGGCAATCCCAGTTGGATGCCGCGCATCATTCCAGCACGGTATGAATCTCCGGCTCCGGTCGGATCAACCGCGTCATTAATTGGAAAAATAGGGATTTCATATGTCTCTCCGTCAAACGTCAGTTCAGAGCCATCTTTGCCTTTCGTAATAAGCACGCCACGTGCTTTGCCAACAATTTCACTACGGCTAAGACCGGTCTTCTCTTCGATCATTCCCATTTCATATTCATTGACGGTAAGCATGTAGCAACCGTCTAACCCTTCACGCAAGTCATCGCCTGATAACCAGATTGTTTGCTGGCTAGGGTCGTAAATGTAATCGAGACCGATCTTTTTAGCTTCACGCACATAGTTTTGCATCGCAACCGGGTCATTTGGAGAGATGATCGTTAGCTGAGCGGTAGGAACGTCTTTTTCATAACTGAGTTCGGCCGCATAAGCCATCGCACCCGCATAGAAGCTAGCAATCTGGTTTTGTTCGCTGTCCGTATTGGCAAAAAACGAGGCGCAGGGTTCATTTTCAATCACTCTAGCAGCAGCGGTGTTTACGCCAAACCCTTCCAACCATTTGCGATAATCTTCAAAATCATTGCCTACAGTTGCCATTAAAGTTGGATTACCACCCAACAATCCCAGAGTATAGGCGATATTGGGTGCAGTTCCACCGCGCATTTTGCTCATGCTCTCAACAAGGAAGCTTAGGCTAATTTGGTGGAGTTGATCAGGCAAAAGATGGTCGGTAAATTTACCAGGGAACTTCATAAGATAGTCGTATGCAACTGATCCTGTAACTGCGATATTCATAAGTGCTTAGAGTAGAAACGAAATTAAAACCGTTTGCTGCGCAATTCATCTTGTTCAAAGTACGGCATGCCTTAGCCCTGTGGTAAGGCTAATGGTTTTAATCTTATAATGTGAATTTCAATGAGAATTAGTCGGGCACCCCACTACGAAAATTATAGCATACCCAATCTGATAATGTCAGATTGTAAGCTATATTGTCACTTTACAGCGAAAGACATACAAAGCATCTTTCCATTTTAGTAGGTAAAATTGGATGGATCATACCCTAGTCAAGTAAAAATATCTTTGATATACCTGTGCAGCTCAAAACACTCCCGAGAAAAATTATGTCTAATCGAAAAATTCCCAAAGTTTTAGTTTGCGAAAATATTGAGTCTGTTGGCCTTGAAATGCTCAAAAATCATACAGAGGTCACTGAATTGACCGCAAGTGACTCACTTAAAATTGAAAGTTTGCTTGCAGAATTTGATGCGCTCATTGCAAATCCAGATTTAGAAATTTCGGCCGAAATGTTGGCCAAGGCGGAGCAGCTAAAAGTGATTGGCTATACTAGCTCTACAGCAGGCAAGCTTGACCAAGCGGCCGCGCAAAAGTTAGGCGTACACATCATTACTACACCAGAGCTTAATTCAGTTTCAGTGGCAGAGCTTGCGTTTGGTATGCTGTTGGTTTTAGCTCGCAATTTACATCAGAAAGATCAAGTACATAAGCCCGGGGTTCGCCTTTCTGGAAAAACGTTGGGGCTTGTTGGCTATGATGCAGCCGCCAAGCAAATTGCGGTGCGCGCACAAGCTTTTGGCATGAGAGTCTTGGCAGCCACAAAGCTAGCAAATGTTGAAATCAATCAATCGAGCGAAATCGAGGCAGTTGAACTCCGAACTTTGCTGCAGGAAGCTGACTTTATTTCGCTACATGAGAACATAAAAGATGACGGCCCGCTTATAGGGGAAGCAGAACTATTTATGATGCGACCGGGCAGCTTTTTAGTGAACTGTGCTACCCCAAATTTTGTCGATATTGAGGCGGCCATTAAACGCTTAGACGGGGGTTCCCTTGCAGGATTAGGTATTGATAGCCCAGTCAATCATCCTAAAATATTTTCAACTGAGTCGATTGGAGGCTCTACAAGTGAAGCCATCCAAGAAGCATCGATTCAAATAGCTGAGCAAATAATCGATATTCTGGAAAACAATGAGCCAGGAGCTTTGCTACCGTTAGCCGTTGTCCCAATGGATAAGATCATGCCTCATGAGAGCATCGATCAGAAACGAGTAGACAAGCTCAAAGGCAGATTAGAGGATATGGGCCTCTTGGCGAATCCGCCTATTGTGACCCCACTTGAAGACCGCTACATGGTCCTAGATGGGGCAACTAGAACGGCCGCTATGAAGCAGTTGGGCTTCCCCCATGCTGTGGTGCAGATCACAACCGAAGAGCAGGGTCTTGGGCTGCACACTTGGTATCATGTCATTCAAAATATTGGCACCAAAGAATTAAAGGAGCTGCTCGATAATCTACCAGATATTTCGTTAGAGCCTGTAGATGCAGACCAAGCGGCTGACCGCATGTTTGAGTATGGTGCCCTGTGCTATATGCACTTCGGCAACGGAAGTGCCTACTTGGTTCAACCCGCCGTTGGAGTCAATCGATTAGATGCACTCAATTTGTTAACTGAAACTTACATTGAAGCAGCCTACGTTGATCGCACACTTGAAAGCGATTTGGCTCGCTTGAAGTCAGAGTATTTGGACGTAACCGCTCTTGTTGTTTTCCCAGAATACACTGTGGGTCAAGTCATGCAGGTTACACTCAGCGGCCGATATTTTCCGGCTGGCATTACGCGCTTTATCATTCCCGGCCGCATTCTGCGCGTCAATGCTGATTTAGAGATTCTCAAAACAACTAGCATGTCCCTGACAGAGAAAAATCGTTGGTTGCGGCGCCATCTGGAAGAGAAGGTTCAAGGAAACCACGTACGTTTTTACCGGGAGAGTATTTACTTGCTTGATGAGTAAAGGCTTCCAATAAGTTCATTTAGGACCAACGCTTCCAATCAACAGCAATAACCCCCTGCATACCGCGCAGCTTTTGAGTCAGCCACTCTAAGTCATTCATATCCTGGACGCTGACAGTCATGCTTAAAATCGTCACCTTGGTTGACCGGTCAAGCTCTGATTTTGTCCCGTTCAGTTTGATCTGGCGACCGCTTACTAGCTTAGCAATATCTTCGGGTAGAGAGGAGCGACGATAGGCCTTTACCTGCAGAGGTACTTCAAACGACTCTGTTTCGTTCAATCCCCAGCTCACATCGATTATGCGCGCAGGCTCTGCGAGACCGATCTTTTGGAATTGACTGCAGGTTACGCGATGTACCGTCACCCCACGGCCGCGAGTAATATATCCCTTAATAGGCTCAGGCGGGATGGGCATACAACAGTTAGCCATGTGATAGGCAAGTCCCTCAAGCCCCTCAATGACCAATCCTTTTTTCGGCTTTTTTGCTTTTCGCTTTTTGGGCTTAACATCTACAGTCTCTGAGCTTTCTTCTGTGGGGACAACTAATTTCGCTTCAGACTTTTTCCGGTCGACAATGAGTCCAATTGCGCCAGTAATTTGCGAATATGAAATATCGCCAAATCCGATTCGAGCAAAAAAGTCATCCTCAGAGTTTTCTTCGAAAAATTCAATAAGCTCCATAACCGTCACCATGTCACCGTGGCGTAAACGACGCAGTTCAGCCTCAACAAGCTCTGTCCCCCGTAGAATATTTTCTTCTCGCTCATTGTCGCGGAACCACTGGCGCACCTTACTACGGGTACGACCGCTGGCAACATACCCGGATGTTTCACTCATCCAGTCACGACTAGGGCCACCCCGTTTTGCAGTGATAATCTCAACGCGATCACCGGGCTGGAGCTTATAGTTAAGCGGCACCATGCGCTTATTTACGCGCGCACCACGACATCTGTGCCCTACTTCAGAATGGATGCGGTATGCAAAATCAATCGGTGTTCCTCCCTCTGGCAGTTCAATTAGGTCATCATTCGGAGTAAAAACATAAATACGCCGACTCAAGTCATCAACGTTGAGCATGCGCTCTTCAGGCGGTGCGTCTTCAGGCTCTTCGTCCCGCAGGTCGATTAGCAACTGCTGCAGCCATTTAACCCGCTTCACAAGTTCAGCAGATGGCTTACCTCCCTCTTTGTACGCCCAGTGAGCAGCTACGCCACGCTCCGCATCATCGTCCATGGCTTTGGTACGAATCTGCACTTCAAGTACTTGTCCATCTGGATCATACACAGCCGTATGTAAAGACCGATATCCATTTGGTTTAGGATTAGCAATGTAATCATCAAATTCCTCGGGAATCGGCGACCATATGTTATGAACCATACCCAAAACTTGGTAGCAGTAGCCTACATTGTCTTCTTCAAGAACGACTCGAATCGCGGTTAAGTCATAAATTTCAGAAAATGGTAGCTTCTTGCGTTCCATCTTTCTGAAAATTGAGTAGATGTGTTTAGAGCGACCCGTTACTTTGCCCTTAATATGGTTGGCTTCAAGCAGCCGATTAAGCTCACGGATTCGCCGCTGCAGGCGATCATCCCGTTCATTTTTCTTCTCATCTAGCTGGCTAGCAAGCTCTTTGTAGTGTTTTGGATTTAGATACCGGAAAGACAAATCCTCCAATTGCCATTTCAAATGCCAAATACCCAAGCGGTTAGCAATTGGGGCGTAGAGTTCGGCCGCTTCTTTCGCTAGGGACTTTTGCACCGGTTCGGTCAGATTGTTCGCGAACTTAAGGTCGGTCAAACTATCGGCCATACGAATGACCAAAACCCGAATATCATCATCAATAGATGTGAGAATAGCACGCCGTAATCTTTCGAGCTGCTTTGGATCACTTTTTTTATCGAGCAGGCTTGTGTAGGGGATCACTCGATTCAGCCCATCAACCAGTTGATGTACATCTTCACCAAGTATGTGTCTTAGCCTTGAACTATTTTTGTTTGAATCATAAACACCCTCTTGCAAAACGTCATGCACTAAACCAGCAGCGGTTGTCATTGGGTCTAGACCAATTGATGCCAAATGCCACGACACAACTCGATCATGTTCTACAAAAGTCTCACCAGAAACACGCTCCCTGTCGCTGTGTATATCGGTAGACAGCTGATGTGCACTTTGCAGAAATGATACTGTTTTGGCTGAAACCGGTGAGGGTGCAAGCGAAATGATTTGTTCCAAAGAGGGTATCAAAATATCGCTGTTCATAAGTCAAACAAAAAAGCGCCTTCTTGTTTTGGAAGACGCTTTCTATCTGGTCGTGTGCAGTTGGCACTTTTCGTTAAGAATTAGATTTAATCGTCTTCGCCTGTTGAATCAGTTGATCGGCCGGTCATCTTCGTTAGATCAATACCGCCAATAATATCGCTGGCACTTGATCCTGCCTGATTAAGATTGTTGGTTAAATTCTGTCGATTTTCATTGACGAGATCACGCCACTCTGCACTGCGTTCAGCCAGTTGCGTGCGAGTATCCTCACCAGACTGTGGCGCTAACACTAGGGCCACAGCAGCCCCAACCAAACCGCCAATAATAAATCCAGCTAAAAAAGCACCAAAACTGCTTTCACTGTTTTCTCTTTCGCTCATTTTTAATTCCTGCTTGTAATATTCCAATTAGCTTGGGAGCTAACTTTAGTCCGGCAAGTTTTTACGAGGGTCACCAAAAAGCGTTTTTATTCCACGCCTAACCCCTGCAATAAAACTTGTTGTTTCAATCGCCGGTTGGATAACATTTTTACTTACAAAATTCGTTGTCCCCTGAACCATTGAAATTGTTTCGTTGGTTTTTTCAAGGATCGGCCGCAGCTCATAGTCAATCATGTTGATCAGTCTGATCATAGCAACGAGCATCATCATCATCACAACAACAGCGGAGCACGAAACCAGCGCGAACAGCATAATAAACACATCTCGCATTGCTTCGACTCTGTCTGGGAAGGCAAATGCCATCCAGATAACAAATCCAATCAGGGCAATTATTAAAACACTGACAGTAATGACAGAAATCCAGATGGCCCGAGGTGATATTCTTTGTTGAGGTTCTAAGTCAGGGCGAGGTGTAGGGGAATTTGATCGAGTATTAATTGTCATTTCAATTCCGCTTGGTTGAGTAAAAGTATAGCATTCCACCGATCATGGTTCAATGCGAATCGTTAGTCGTTCATTCTTCAGAAGTTAAATTAAATTTCTCAAGCATTTCTTCAGCCGATAGTTGTTGTGTGTTCCGAAAGACCATGACTAGCGGTTGATCATAAACGGTAAAACTTTCATCTGCGCGCACTAGCATTATTTGGTTGCGACCGGCAAAATACCCTTCAACAGTCACAGGTGGATTCACCCTAGGCCATGAGAAAAAATCTGGCAAAAAGTGGATTGAGAGGAGTCGAGGCGGCCGGTCAGCTACAAAGGCCACCTCATAACCCAAATCACCATCAAACAGAAGCTGATGAAACTGACCTGAGAGCGGATACGTCTCTGGCAAGCGGGGGACAACCCCGTAAGAACGATTAGATCCCACAACAAAATAATCAGCTTCAGCAACAACAGCGAGATTGTCTTCGAGTTTGCTAAGTGAGTCACGCGTGCCGGACCGGCTGAGCCAATTCACACTGCGCAACTGCACGCGATTGCGGCTAATTTCTGTGCCATCAACTCTTAGGCTGGATGGCAAAGATTCATCCCACAGTTCATTTGCAATTACATCATCCGCTTCTGCATTGGTTAGAAACCATTCAGTAGCCACATGCCAAGGGTGATCACGGCCGTAAATTGATGAAAATGAAATCGCATATAGAAAAGTAAACGCAGCCACAAAACCGATCAAGCTGCGTCGCACCCATTTCCAAGGGACGAGCCAAAGCAGCCAAGCTGCAAAAATCATGAGGAAAGGAGTCAGAGGCAACAGATATCGCATGAATTTGACGTGGAACTGCCCGGTTACCAAAAAATATGGCAGACACCAGCCTAGCATCACAAGGCCCATCATCCACAGCGATTGTGTTCTTCCAGCCCTTAGATCTTGTGCACCTCGCCACAAGCCATAAATTGAAAATACCGCAAATCCAATAAAGGCCGCGTACCCCAATGCCAGACCCATCCCCCAGTTTAGTTGATTTTCGATGTGATAGATGTACGGCAGTGTGCCATCATACTGCCGTACGAAGGGAAAAGCCTCACTACCACCAACCATATTGCTTTGTTCTGACACGTTTTCAAAGTAGCAAGAGGCGGGAAGTTGAAATGCAAATGTAGATCCTCCACTGCCAAATTCAACTTCACACGTGGTATCCAAAATTGCAAAAGGATTGGTCAGAAAAAATGCAACTAGCACAATTAGACCATATCGAATAGAGCGGCCGAACCATTTGCGCGGTGTCAAAACCAGAATGACGAAAAATGCAGGTAGACCTAGCATGATGGCGCTAAATTTAGACCCAATCGCAAAGCCGGTCGCAATTGCCGCCCATGTTAGTGTTTTGGGGAAAGGATGAGGAGGCTCATCAAAAATGTGTTGCTCGGGTGGCAATGTGCGGACCAAAAACAAAATAGCCAGCACCACAAAAAATCCAAGCGCAGGGTCAGAAATGAAAAAATGAGCCTGCTGAATGTGCATGACGTTGACAGCCAGCAGCAACGATGCGGTCAGCCCAACTTTGGTTCCGGCCAATCTGCGGCCGAGCCAGAAGACCAAAAGCACGGTACCCACATCCAGTAAGCCGCTCAACCAGCGGCCGATCAGTGTCATCTGATCAAATTTGCCCAGCGCTACAAACGTTTGAACAGATCGGTTCTCCCACTCCGTTGCGCCGCTCGCTTGGACAAAACCATCTACCAAATTGTATGTCAGAACGCCAAGATACAAAGGCAGGTGTCCATAGGCAAACTTCCTCGGTTCGTCTTTTGGAACAGTAATATCACCTGATTCTGATTCCACAGGCCAGTAAAAAGGGTTGAAATTAGACGTTTTAGGCGAAAAAGCATCTGCAAATGATTCATTTTTCCAAAAATCAACTGAGGTAGCTACCCAAGAAATATATCGCTCATCTGGGTGATAATGATGATTCTGATCCCAGTTCAGTCCCCTCCAGCGGAGAAAGCATGCCATTAGGATCACACCAACCAGAAATAGCAGCTCCCACCAATGAATTTTTTGGCCTACGTTGCTTGAATTCACCATCGAATGGTTATATCACACTTTGTATTCTGCCAGCTAAGCTTTGGCAGAAACAAAAAACGGGCAAGATTTCTCTTACCCGTTTTACATCGATAGATTTGAGCGAAGGGCTACTCGTCGGCCGCAGAACTATCCAGCTCGCCACCCATCGCTTCCTCAGATTCAACAGCAGCTTTCCGGTTCGGTGCGAAGCGTGCCACAGTCAGATCAGATGTGGTCAAGACCGTTATACCTTCTGGAACAACAAGATCACTAACCAGCAGGTTACGGCTTGGTTTGTCAATGATCTCTGCATTGACATCTAGTTCCGAAACCAAATCATCCGGCCGACCTGAAATCTCGATTGAGTTGATAACAAGCAAAGTTGTGCCCAAACCTTGCTGTTCTGGAACTGACCGCCCAACCAAATTCAATGTGGCAACACCAGTTACGTTTGAATCTGCGTTTACTTCCAAAAAGTCAACGTGCAGCAAATCTCTTTTGTAGACGTGACGTTGAACTTCACGGGCCAGCACACGACGCTCTTTTCCGTTAAGCTTGAGGGTCAGAATATCATTGTCACCGGCGTCGCGCAGGGTGAGCGTTGTTTTTAGCGTGTCAAGCTGAATGCTCTCGGGTGTATCCAAACCGTAAATAACAGCTGGTAGTTTGCCGTCACGGCGCAATTGCTTAACCTTTTTGCCTTCAATTGTTCGAGTTTCAGCTTCTAATACATAATCTTGAGACATAATGTTTTCCTAATTACAGCAAAGAACCCCATCTAGATGTACTAGAGGGGTTCCGTATCAAACCTTTTATATTCGAAATTATTCTGGTATAAATCGGTTCGCCTGAAGTAAAATTACAGTGGCTAGGTAAGCAATGGCTAACTAGCTTTTCGCATGGGCCAAAAAGTATAGCATAGTCACGCACTGTGTTCAACAAATCAAAAAGCTTGTAGGTGACTTTTTACAATGACCGTTAAACAAATTGAAACTTTAGAAGATTACTACTCTTACGTTGAGGAAGTAGGCAGTCTAAGAACAATTAATCATGCTGTGCACTGGAGTGACGCGACATTGCAGATGCTTGGCGTAAACCTTGGCCCACGTGCCAAACGGGCCTTGAAAAAAGCGCTGCCTGATTCGCTCAGCTACCAACTAGGGCGCGTTTTTTGGTTAGCATATTTCCGCGACCTAAACATGCCAGCCCGTGAATTTGCGACCCGCGTTGCTCGCCGCAGCAAAGCCAGTAGCGATCCAGATTTTGCCCTCTACCCAATTAAGGGCGTGTTCGGCGGGCTAAAGGCACTTGTGAAAGATGACGATCTGATCGAGCAAATACGGGATGACCTGTCGCCAGAGCTCAGCAAATATTGGGAAGAGGCCTAGGAAC